>JAFAFD010000403.1 GCA_023423675.1 Pseudomonadota bacterium
TGGCGCCGCTGGTTGAGCACGTTGAAGACGTTCAGGCCAAAGCCCAGCCGGTTGTCAGCAAACCCGGGGCGGTACATCACGCCCATGTCCAGCTGCGCCGTCCACGGCTGCCGACCCGCATCGCCGGGACGCGACGGCTTGCCGTTGCAGTAGTGGTAGGCCGATCCGTAGCCATTGAGAGGATCGCTCTGGTCACTGCCGTAGTAGCCCAGGCAGTTTTTCGGCATGCCCGACATCACCCGCACCGTGGCAGACGCGGTCCATTCGTCATTGATCTGGTAGGCGCCGAACGCCTTGAACTGGTGCCGCCGATCATTGGCGAGATAGCCGCCGGCGTACTCCATCAACGCCGCCGCATCCCAGTCCTGGGTCTTGGAGACATCGCTCTGGCCGATATCCGATCTCACCTGCCCTTCGGTGTTGCCGAAGCTGCGCGACCAGGTGTAGTCGAGGCGGCCGTACCAGCCGTCGGACATCGGGTGCTCGATGAACACATCCAGCGCGACATACTGGCGCTTCGCCTTCTTGCCGTCGTAGCCCCAGTCCGTCGAACTCATGCTGACCGGCGTGTAGCCGGAACCATCACGGTGCCGCAGCTGGAACGTGTTGGTGGCACCTGGATTGAAGATCACGCAACCGGGAAGATCGAAGCTGTCGGCATCCAGACCCATGCCTGCCAGCCGGTCGACGAAGCGGTCGGAATCGCAGGTATCGTCAATGGCCGACTGCAGTTGCCGGTAGGTGACCTTGCCGCCGGTGTTCCAGCGGCTGCCCAGGGTCTTCTCGAAGCCGAGGATCAGCTCGTCCTGATACTGCGACTTCAGGTCGGTCGGCGCCACCGCCAGCGGATCCGGCGCCTGCCCGTACTCGCCATTGGCCGACACCGGCCCCGGCCCCAGCGGCGTCAGGCCGGTCGGGTTGCCGTTGGCATCGATGCCGGTATAGGTGAAGTACTCGCGCGTGTACGTCGATGCGGAAGCGCCACGGATGGCCACGCTGTTGGGCAGTGCCAGGTAGTAGCGGCCCAGGTTGGCGAACAGCTTCAACGAGGCGTCTCCGAAGACATCCCAGCTGGCGCCCAGGCGTGGCGCCCACTGGTCGCCGCTCTCTACGTAGGCGCGGCCATCGCTGTTGAAGTTGGTGAAGCGGTCGTTGCGCAGGCCGAGCGTCAGCAGCCAGTCGGGCGTCAGCTGCCAGCGATCCTCCAGATAGTAGGCCCGCTGCTTGACCGACATGCTCGTGGTGGTGGAGAAAATGTACTTCTGCACGAAGTAGCCATTCCCTCCCGGCGGTGCAATGCCGAAGCCCGGGCTGGGCGAGGCGCCGGGATTGCCGCGGGAATAGATCCAGGCATGGCCGGGGCCGGTCATGGATTGGCCTTCGTTGGTGGCCCGGTAGGTCATGTTGTCGACGCCGGCGGTCAACTCGTGGTTGCCGACGCGGTACTGCAGGTCCATGCGCAGCCCGTGCGTCGTGCTGCCCGCATCCGGGGCCTTGCTGTAGAGATCGGGCTGGTCGTTGCGGATCGGCGTACCGCCGTTCAACGCGGGATCCTGGTTGCCGGCGCCACTGATGTAGGGATTGCCCGAGTCCAGCGGATTGAACGCAAGGTTGCTGGTGCGGGCGCGCCCCCACACGGTACTGAAGGTCAGCGCGTCGTTGAGGTAGCCGGTGTACTTGAAGATATCGACGTCGGTACTGGACTTTGCCACGTTGGGGAAAGTACCGGTGCGATCCCCTTCGGACAGCGTCTCGTAGTCGAAGTCCCGGTAGTAGCCGCCGGTACGATCCGTGTCCTGGAAGCGGGTGTATTCCAGCGTATTGCTGTCGTTGATGTTCCAGTCGATTTTGCCGTAGAACTTCGGCGTATCCACGCGGTAGTGGTTGCGCACCTGCTGCGCGGCAGCCTCGTTGGCGGTTGCAACACCCTCGCGACGGTTCGATTCGGCGGCAAGATGGATGAACAGCCTGTCTTCGATCAATGGGCCACTGACATAGCCGCTGTAGGTGGTCGTGGTGGACTTGTCACCGCGCCGGTAGCGGTACAGCGTGCCCGGCTTGCCCTCGTTCTCGTAGGCGTATCCTTCCGGCAGGCTCATGTCCGGGTAGTTCACCGATGCCGGAGACTCGGCCAGCCCGGCAGGCGACCAGGTGACCTGCGCGCCGAACCGCCACGCGTTGGTGCCACGCTTGCCGACCTGGTTGATGACACCACCGGTGGAACGGCCATACGCCGCGCCATAGCCGCCGGTGAAGGTTTCCTGCTGGTCGATGGAGCCGTACGGCAGGCTGACGCCGCCCAGGTAGTTGAGTGGATTGGTGACGTTGAATCCATTGAGGTAATACGCGTTCTCGGTGACGCTGGAGCCGCCGAACGACAGGACCGAGCGCGACCCGTTGGAGAAGGCACCGCTGCCGGCCACCACGCCAGGCGCCAGCAGCGCGATGGATTCAGCGCTGCGCCCCAGCGGCAGCACGTCCAGCTGCTCGGAGGTGATGACCGACTTGGAGACGGTGTGGCTCACATCGATCTTCGGCAGGTTCGCCGCGGTGACGTTGACCGCTTCCAGCGTGGTGGCTGGGCCATGCGCAGCGAAGCTCACTTCGGTACCGCTGCCCACGCGCAGCTGCACGTCGTCGCGCTGCTCGAGGATGCGACCGTCGCGCTGCAGGCTGATGCTGTAGCGGCCTACCGGCAGCGCGCCGAAGCTGTAGCGCCCCTGCGCATCGATGGCGGCCGTCCGCTTCAGGCCGCTGTCGCTCTGGGCGACGACGGTCGCGCCTTCGGAACCGGCCGCGGTGCCATGCAACGTGCCGGT
>JAFAFD010000487.1 GCA_023423675.1 Pseudomonadota bacterium
TCTCCTGTGGTCGCCGGCGCTATCAAGGCTGGGCCGGCGGGTGCGCCGGGAACAGCGTACGCAGCGCCTGCAGCGCCGCCGGGTGGTAGACCGTGCCGTGGGTTTCCTGCGGGAACGGCTGATAGCCAGCCAGTACCGACGGCGAAGTTCCCTGCAGCAAAACGCTCAGTTGCTGCGTGGTCCGCGCCAGCTCCGGCTGCCCGCTGCTGGCCAGGAATACGCGCGGCTTGGCCTTGGCCACCGCCGGCAGCAGCTTCGGCGCCGAGGCCAGCAGCGCGCCCTTGTTCCACCACAGGCTCGGGTCCAGCGCGATATAGCTGTTGAACAGCGTCGGTTCCTGCAGCAGGGTTTCGACCACGAACAGACCGGCCAGCGATTCGCCGATCAACGCACGCTCGTCGGTGGTCGGATAGCGCTGTCGCACCTGCGGCATCAGTTCGTCACGCAGGAAGGCGCGGTAGGCGGCCGAACCACCAATGCGCGGTGCGATCTTCTGATCCTCCGGGTCACTGCTGGGGCCGGTCATGTCGCGGCGGCGCTCGGTGTTCTCGATGCCTACCAGCAGGAACGGACGCATGCTGTCGTTGCCGCTCAGCACCTGCACCAGGCCGGCCACGTGCAGGAAATCCTCGCCGATGCCACCGTCGGGCATGTACAGCACCGGCAGCGGCATCTTCGGGTCCAGGCCCCAAGGCTGCGGGCGGTACACGTTGATCCGGCGGGTTTCGCCCAGCGCTTTCGACTCGATGGTGAAGGTCTCGCCGATCACCAGCGGGCTGGCGGGTGCAACCTGCGTGTTCGGAGCCGGTTCGGCAGCCATCAGCGGTGTGGCGGAGACGACGGACAACAACAGCGACAGCACGATCAAGCGCATGGAGCGACCCATCCTGGGAAAGAAGCCGAGCATAGCGCCATGGCGGGGGGCGTTGGCGGATTCGGCACGCTATGCCGTGATTCGCATCCCTACCTGATGTCCAGTAGATCCACGCCATGCGTGGATGCGCGCCCAGGGGAATCATTCCACTTCCCGGCACAATCGCCGAACGTCATCGGAACAGCACCTCAGCGCGCAGACCGCACGGCCTGACACCACGCCATCACCGCCCTGCCTGCCGTGGACTCCCGATGGATTTCCTCACTCCCTTCGAAGAACGGAAGCAGGCGGGCATGCAGGTCCGCCCCCGCTCTTGACGACCGCGTGACCGCTTGGTCGTGAACAGCATCGTCCTGTCTGCCGTGCGCGCGCGGAAGCCATTGCCTATGGAGCCGTCCGAGGACCACGAGCTGCGTGCAGGAACCTGTGGCATAGGCCGCAGGTTCATCAGCCCAGACCCGTCGTGGTGATCCGTTCAAGGCCCATTCGACGTGGTGGAACTCATGCGCGGTCGTCCGGACAATACGCGCCAGCTCCCGGTCGCTCGGAACGCGCTGCACAGGAAACCAGAAAGCGAGCGACGGCGTATCGCCTCGTCGGCGGCCTGGATGCCTCCATGTGCCTCCGCCGTCGCTGACCAGCGTGACCCGATAGTCCATGCGCTTTCCGGGTATTCCTGCGGCTTCGAGCGAGGCCGCCGCCGCTTGCGCCGCGACGTGGCACACCCGAGAGGACTGCTGCGCATCGTGCACGGCCGACCAGACCTGGACATGGACGCCGCGGGTATCGCAGTGGGCCATGAATGTGGGAAGTTCCGTTGATTCAGGGCCTGGCAGAATCGAAAAGGTCTGAAGGGTGTGGTGGAACCCGATGCGGCGGAGAGTACTCCTGCAGCCCCTTCCTCGCCGACGAGTGTCCGCGGCGGCAGGCGAAGAGGCGCACAGCCAGGAAGAAGAAGCGCAGCGAGCAGCACCAACGTGCCGCTCGCTGGCAATCCTCCATGGCAGCGCCCTGCACCCACGTCAATCTGCCCCATGGTGTAGCGAAGCGATCTCGCTCCAAGCAACATCAACGCTGCGCCTGATAGTTCCCTGATGGAATGAGAGAAATTGCAAACTCCGCTGAGGCAGAAGTTTGGCCTCGCATACCCGTAGATCTGCTGCGACGCTGGAGAATGCTTCAACCGCTTCGAGGTCTGATGGTGCCAGCGGATGCTACCCTGCACGCTTCTCTACAAGGAGGTGGAACATGGGTGGATTCAGCATCTGGCATTGGATCATCGTCCTGGCGGTCATCCTCATTCCCATCGGCATAGTGGCCGCGATCGTCGCGATTGCCCGCAAAAAGTAGATCCGCGCCATGCGTGGATGACCGACCGCGCGATGACCTCTGTCGATCCACGCCATGCGTGGGTTGCGTGACCGCGTGATGACGTCTGTAGAGCCGAGCCCATGCTCGGCTGCTCTTGCCGCGAAACATCGTGCTGGGCAAAGCCCACCTCGACCCTGTCGCATACGCACAGAAAATCAGGCCTCAAGGCCGCCCGCCCAGCCGCCATCCAAAGAAAAAGTGAAGCCAGCTTTACAGGCGCCGCCTCACAACAGATGGCCCACACAGTGCGATTCACGACATTTCCCAACGTGATTCACCAAGCGATGAAGCAGATGCGTCGGATGCTGTCGTTTGCGGCGTCAGACGTGCCTGCGACACTCTCTCTGTGCGCGTGGATCTCGCAGGTCTTTCGGAAAACTCCGATTGAATTCCAGGCGCGGGCGTAACCAACATGCCGCGCCACCGACAACGGGTGGCACCGGGCCTGCAAGCCCGTAGTGACATTCACGCTGTTGTTTACGCTCGCCCGTCGGCACCGTTCTCGAATGGTGCCGGCGGGTGATCCGTCGGCCTTTATGGCGGGCGGTGCGTGGGGGTTTTCGGACCCGCCGGTTAATAGCGTGATGTCATCCGGACTTGCAGCCATGCACCGTCCGCCACCCGCATCCGCGCGGTGGCGTTACCGCCCTGGATCCGAGGAAATCGAGATGAACCGACGTCCACCCCATGCTCCCTACCCCACCAGCAACAGCGGCAACGACGATGGCGACAACCCCACACCCGACCTGAGCACGTTCTGGGGATGCCTCAAACGCATCCGCGATGGCGACGGCGCGGATGGCCTGCTCTGGCCGGAAACCACCCTGCCGCCGGGCCGCGAACAGGCCATGGCCCGCGTGGAACGCGCAGCCGTCGGCATGCTCACCGTGGCGGAAATGCTGCACGCCGCCGAACGCTGCCGGCTGATGGCCACACCCGATCATCATCTGGACGAAGGCGTGGTCGATGGACTGTTCATGGCCTGCCGTGGGCTGGCCGAACTGGTATGCCGGGAAGTGCGGCCGGAGTAACTGCATCGTCATCGAGTCCCCGCCCATGTCTGGGCCGGACCGATGTAAAGTCACTTGGTACTTACAAGGAGGTTCGCATGTTGAATGTACTGATCATCGCTGCAC
>JAFAFD010000331.1 GCA_023423675.1 Pseudomonadota bacterium
CGGCGTTGGGCCGCCACGATCCGGCCGCGCGCGGAAGGCATCCACGCATGGCGTGAATCTACTGGCCGGTGCACTTGACCGTGACAACCATCGGCGTAGCATCAGCACCAAGCCAAGGGACAGACCCGCGGCGACCACAACGACATGAGGGATTCTCATGGAATTCGACTATCTCGTCTTCATCGGGCGTTTCGAGCCCTTCCACAACGGCCACGCCGCCGTTGCCCGCCTGGCCCTGAGCCGGGCCCGCAAGCTGATCTTCCTGGTCGGCTCTGCCGATACCCCCCGCAGCCTGCGCAATCCCTGGACCGTGGCCGAACGCGCCGTGATGATCCAGGCCGCCCTCGATGGCCACACCGAACGCCTGCTGATCCGCCCGCTGCGCGACCACCTGTACAACGAAGCCCAGTGGATCGCCAACGTACAGCGCCAGGTGGCCGAAGCCCTGCGCAACGACGGCGCCGCCGCCGATGCCAAGGTCGGCCTGATCGGCATGGACAAGGACGCCTCCAGCTACTACCTGCGCGAATTCCCGCAGTGGCCGCTGGTGGACGTGCAGCACACCGCTACCCTGTCGGCCACCGAGCTGCGCCGCTACCTGTTCGAAGCCGGCGACGTCGACTTCCATGGTGCGCTGCTGATGCTGCGTGGCAACGTACCGGCGCCGGTGTACGACATGCTCGAAGCCTTCCGCAGAAGCGCACCGGCCTATGGCCAGCTGGTGGCCGAGTACCGCTTCATCGAACAGTACAAGGCCGCCTGGAAGGACGCGCCCTACGCGCCCACCTTCGTCACCACCGATGCGGTGGTGGTGCATTCGGGCCACGTGCTGCTGGTACGCCGCCGTTCGGAGCCCGGCAAGGGCCTGTGGGCACTACCCGGCGGCTTCGTCGGCCAGGAACAGAGCCTGCTCGACAGCTGCCTGCGCGAACTGCGCGAAGAGACCCGGCTGAAGATTCCGCTGCCGGTGCTGAAGGGTTCGCTGAAGAGCCAGCAGGTGTTCGACCACCCCGACCGCAGCCAGCGCGGCCGCACCATCACCCACGGTTTCCACTTCGAATTCCCGGCCGGTGAACTGCCGACGGTGCGCGGCGGCGACGACGCCGACAAGGCGCGCTGGATTCCGGTGAGCGAAGCGCTGGAGATGGGCCCGCAGCTGTTCGAAGACCACCTGCACATCATGGAGTATTTCCTCGGCCGGGGCTGACCCGACCGGCTTTCCCCACCGGCGGATAGACCGCTGGTGTCACTCGACGCGAAGGAGCTTCCGTCATGCATTACCTCGATAATCTTCTCCTCGACACCGACAGCTACAAGGCCAGCCACTGGCTGCAGTACCCGCCGGGTACCGATGCCACGTTCTTCTACGTGGAATCGCGCGGCGGCCTGCACGACCGCACGGTGTTCTTCGGCCTGCAGGCGATCCTCAAGGACGCCCTGGCACGGCCGGTCACCCACGCCGATATCGACGACGCCGCCGCGGTGTTCGCCGCGCATGGCGAACCGTTCAATGAAGCCGGCTGGCGCGATATCGTCGACCGCCTCGGCGGCCACCTGCCGGTGCGCATCCGCGCCGTGCCCGAGGGCAGCGTAGTGCCCACGCAAGAGGCGCTGATGACCATCGAATCGACCGACCCGGCCGCGTTCTGGGTGCCCTCGTACCTGGAAACCCTGCTGCTGCGCGTGTGGTACCCGGTCACCGTGGCCACCATCAGCTGGCATGCGCGGCAGACCATCGCCGGTTTCCTGCAGCAGACCAGCGACGACCCGCAGGGGCAGCTGCCGTTCAAGCTGCACGACTTCGGCGCACGCGGTGTGTCCAGCCTGCAGTCGGCCGCGCTGGGCGGTGCCGCGCACCTGGTCAACTTCCTAGGCACCGACACCGTCTCGGCGCTGTGCCTGGCCCGCGCGCACTACCACGCGCCGATGGCCGGCTATTCGATTCCCGCCGCCGAGCACAGCACCATCACCAGCTGGGGCCGCGAGCGCGAAGTGGATGCGTACCGCAACATGCTGCGCCAGTTCGGCAGGCCTGGTGCGATCGTCGCGGTGGTGTCGGACAGCTATGACATCTACCGCGCCATCAGCGAACACTGGGGCACCACCCTGCGCGATGAAGTGATCGCCTCCGGCGCGACCCTGGTCATCCGCCCCGATTCGGGCGACCCGGTGGAGGTGGTGGCCGAGAGCCTGCGCCGGCTGGACGAGGCCTTTGGCCACACGATCAACGGCAAGGGCTACCGCGTGCTCAACCACGTGCGGGTGATCCAGGGCGATGGCATCAACCCGGACACGATCCGCGCCATCCTGCAGCGCATCACCGGGGACGGCTACGCCGCCGACAACGTGGCCTTCGGCATGGGCGGTGCCCTGCTGCAGCGGCTGGACCGCGATACGCAGAAATTCGCGCTGAAGTGCTCGGCCGCGCGGGTGGACGGTGCGTGGATCGACGTCTACAAGGACCCGATCACCGATGCGGGCAAGACCAGCAAGCGCGGCCGCATGCGCCTGCTGCGCCGCCAGGTCGATGGCAGCCTGCATACGGTGGCGCTGCCGGCCAGCGGTGACGACACCCTGCCGGCGGGCTTCGAGGATGCGATGGTGACGGTGTGGGAGAACGGCCGGCTGCTGTACGACCAGCGGCTGGAGGACATCCGCGCGCGGGCTGCGGCGGGGCGTTGACGGCGTCTCCGGGGTCAGAGCCCGCTGCGTGGCAGCGGGATCCGACCCCTTCCTTCCGCAGGGTCGGATCCCGTTGCAGCGCAACGGGCTCCGACCCCGTTGCCCCTTGACCAGCGCCGCCGACGCGTCCACCGTGGGCACGCCGAAGGTATCCCTGCCGTCGTTGCGACAACGGCAGGGATTTGAATGGGAATCCGGTGAAAGCGCCCTACGCGCCCATTCCGGAGCTGCCCCGCAGCGGTGAATGGAAACGAATCCTGCCAACAGCACTGGGCTCGCGCCTGGGAAGCGGCGGGTGGTAGGTGGGCTGCGGCCCGTGTCCATCAGCCCGAATACCGGCCCCGGCCGGGGGACACGATCGTCCCCTGACTCGACCTGGAATCTCCGCGGGGAGGTTGCCGGGGCCAATGTCGTCCTGCGCGTGCAGGCGGCGTGGCCGCGCGCGTCCTGTTCACGGTTTCCGGCCAGACCCGTTGCCCACGCCCAGATGCACCCGACGATGACCGAGTTCCAACGCCCCGCCCTGTCCCTGCCCGCCGACGGCAAGCGCCTGCTGCTGCATTCGTGCTGCGCGCCCTGCTCGGGCGAAGTGATGGAGGCGATCACCGCCTCCGGGATCGACTACGCGATCTTCTTCTACAACCCCAACATCCACCCGGTGAAGGAATACGAGCTGCGCAAGCAGGAGAACATCCGCTTCGCCGAGCAGCACGGCATCCCCTTCATCGATTGCGACTACGACACCGACAACTGGTTCAGCCGTGCGCGCGGCATGGAAAACGAGCCCGAGCGCGGCATCCGCTGCACGATGTGCTTCGACATGCGTTTCGAGCGCACCGCGCTGTACGCGCATGAGCACGGCTACGACACCATCAGTTCGTCGCTGGGCATTTCGCGCTGGAAGAACATGACGCAGATCAACGACTGCGGCGTGCGCGCGGCCTCGCGCTACGAAGGCCTGCAGTACTGGGAATACAACTGGCGCAAGGGCGGCGGTGCCAGCCGCATGGTGGAGATCAGCAAGCGCGAGCAGTTCTACCAGCAGGAATACTGCGGCTGCGTGTATTCGCTGCGCGATGCCAACCGCCACCGCCGCGAAACCGGCCGCGAGCGCATCAAGATCGGCCTGCTGTACTACGGCCAGGAGGCTGAAACGCCGCAGGGCGATTGACGTGCGCGCGGGGGGCGGCCACGCTGGTCGCCCCCTCTGCTGTGCTGGACCCTGCCATGACCGCCCTGCCCGCCGATGTCGCCCTGCTGGTGATCGACCTGCAGCCGGACTTCATGCCCGGTGGCGCGCTGGCCTGTGACCAGGGCGATGCGCTGGTGGCGCCGATTGCCGAACTGCTGGCGCAGCGCCGCTACCGCACGGTGGTGGCCACCCAGGACTGGCACCCGGCCGACCACGCCTCGTTCGCCAGCCAGCACCCGGGCAAGCGCCCGTTCGAGAGCATCCTGCTGCACGCGCAGCCGCAGACCCTGTGGCCGGACCACTGCGTGCAGGGCAGCGACGGCGCCGCGCTGCACCCCGGCGTGGACTGGACCGTGGCCGACCTGATCCTGCGCAAGGGCACCCGCCAGCAGGTGGATTCGTACAGCGCGTTCCGCGAGAACCATGGCCCGGAGGGCGAACGGCCGCCGACCGGCCTGGCCGGCTGGCTGCATGAGCGCCGCATCCGCGAGGTGCATGTGTGCGGCCTGGCGCGCGATTACTGCGTGCTGTGGAGCGCGCAGGACGCGGTGAAATCCGGTTTCCGGGTGAAGTTCCTGTGGGACCTGACCCGGCCGGTGACCGAAGCCAATGACGCGATGGTGCGTGAGGCGCTGGGCAAGGCGGGCATTGCGATCCTTTGATCCATTGCCGCCTTCACAGCTGCGCGGGCGGCAGGTCCCTCAACCATGCCGGCCCCTTCGCGACGATGCCGGACGGGTTCAACTGGCGATGGCTCTGGTAGTAGTGGTGGGTGATGTGGTGGGCATCCACCGTGCGGGCGACCGCAGGCATCGCCAGCATCCGCTGCAGCAGGCCGTTCAGACCGGTGTAGCTGGCGATCTGCCGCACATTGCATTTGAAATGGCCGTGGTAGACCGCATCGAACCTCAGCAGCGTGGTGAACAGGCGGATATCGGCTTCAGTCATTCGACCACCCACCAGCCACGGCGACTGCTGAAGCTGCGCATCCAGCATGCCCAACGTTTCGAACAGCGGCTCAACGGCCTCGTCGTAGGCCTGCTGGGTGCTGGCGAAGCCTGCCTTGTACACGCCGTTGTTGACCGCTTCGTAGACGCGCGCGTTGATCGCATCGATGTCCGCACGCAGGGCCGCAGGGTAATAATCGCCGGGCAGCGCACCGTGACCGTCAAACGCCTCGTTGAACATGCGCAGGATGTCGGCCGATTCATTGCTGACGATGCTGCGCTGCTCGCGGTCCCACAGCACCGGCACGGTCACCTTGCCGGTCATGCCCGGCTTCGCGGCAATGTACAGGTGATGCAGATATTCCGCCTGCAGTTCCGGGTCGGGTATGACGCCGCGCCCTGGCTGGAACGTCCAGCCCTGGTCACCCATGTACCAGTGCACTACCGATACGGGCAGCACTGATTCCAGACCCTTGAGCGCGCGCATGATCAGGGCACGGTGGGCCCAGGGGCAGGCCAGGCTGACATACAGGCGGTAGCGCCCGGATGCGGCCGCATGCCCTGGCTGGCCCTGCGGCCCAGGCCCGCCATCGGCTGTCAGCCAGTGGCGGAATGTGGATTCCTCGCGGTGGAACTGCCCATCCTCGCCGGCGGCACCTGCGGTGCCGACCTGCCAGACGCCGTCAACGAGCTGGCCCATGCCGGTGCTCCCTCTGCTGCAGAACCGATACCGTAGCGCGTGGAGCCGCAACGTCTGGTGAGAACTGCGTGGAGGCGGGGCACCTCAGCGAAACACGACCGTGCGATGTCCGTTGAGCAGGATGCGGTGCTCCACATGCCGGCGCACGGCGCGCGCCAGCACCTGTGATTCGGTATCGCTGCCCAGCCGCACCAGTTCGCGCGGCGCCATCGCGTGGTCCACGCGGGCCACGTCCTGTTCGATGATCGGGCCTTCGTCCAGGTCTTCGGTCACGTAGTGCGCGGTGGCACCGATGATCTTGACCCCGCGCGCGTGCGCCTGGTGGTACGGCTGCGCGCCCTTGAAGCTGGGCAGGAAGCTGTGGTGGATGTTGATCGCGCGACCGGCCAGAGCGCGGCACAGCGTGGGCGAGAGGATCTGCATGTAGCGCGCCAGCACCACCAGGTCGATGCGCTCGCGCTCGACCAGGTCGATGATCTGCTGTTCCTGCACGGCGCGCGTGTCCGCGTTCACCGGCAGGTGGTGGAACGGCACCTGGTAGGACGCGGCCAGCGGCGCAAAATCAGCGTGGTTGGATGCCACCGCGGCGATGTCCACTTTCAGCTGGCCGCTATGGGCGCGGAACAACAGGTCGTTCAGGCAATGGCCCTGCTTGCTGACCAGCACCAGCAGGCGCGCGCGGCGGCGGCCGTCGTGCAGCTGCCAGTCCATGCCGTAGTCGGCGGCCAGCGCGGCCATCGCCGCATGCACGGTGTCCAGCGGCAGGCTGGCGTCGCGGTCGAAATGCACGCGCAGGAAGAAGCGGCCGCTCTCCTCATCGCCGAACTGCTGGGCGTCGAGGATGTTGCAGCCGTGGTCGAACAACAGCCCGGACACGCGGTAGACGATGCCGGTGCGGTCGGGGCAGGACAGGGTAAGAATGGAATCGGGGCGCATCGCCCGAGTGTAGGGCAGCATCCTGCCGCGATGCACAATGCTGTCAGATGCAACCGATCTTCAATGCGGATGCACGGTCAAGGCCACCAGCCGCGCCACCAGCGGACGCACCAGCAGAACGCCACAGAACGCGACCGGCATGGCCATCTGGTAGGCGGCCAGCACCCGCGCCAGATAGCCGCTGCCCAGCCCGGCGTTGGCGGCGGTGATGACCAGGCACATCAGCAGCGCCATCAGGCCGGCCATGAAGAAGGCGAAGACAAACGGCGTGCTGCGGGCGTGCAGCTTCCAGCGGAGCGATCGGGGGTGAGCCATGGCACATCGCATCGAGTGAAGGGGCCGGCAGGCTAGCGGTGCGGCGGCCCGCGCACAGCCCCGCCACGCTTGGCACAGACCCAAGCGACACTTGTCCTTCCGCATGGCAAGCTGGCCGGTCATGAACCTGTTGCAGCTCATCCGCAGCTTTACCCGCACCGCAGAGACCGGCAGCATTGCCGCCGCGGCCCGCCACCTTGGCATCAGCGCCACCGCCGTGGGCCAGAACATCCACCGGCTGGAAGCCCACCTCGGCGTGCGCCTGCTCAACCGCAGCACCCGGCAGCTGGCGCTCAGCGAGGCCGGTGCGGTGTACCTGGCGCAGGTGCGGCACATCGAGGCCGACCTGGCGCGCGCGCAGGCGATGGTCACCGCCGGCGATATCGAACCGTCCGGACCGCTGCGCATCGCCAGCAGCAGCGCGTTCGGCCGCCACGTGCTGGCACCGCTGCTGCCCAGCCTGCAGCAGCGCTACCCGCAGCTGCAGCTGGAACTTCGGCTGAGCGATCGCGCCGTGCAGCACGGGCCGGAGGCGGTGGATGCCAGCATCCGCATCGGTGCGCAGCTGGAAGACGGGCTGGTGGCGCGGCCACTGGCGCGCATCCCGTTCGTGTTCTGTGCCTCGCCGGCCTACCTGGAGGCGCACGGCACGCCGGGCGATCCGGCCGCGCTGAGCGGCCATCGCGGGCTGCTGCACCGCTTCCCCACCGATGGCCGGCCGCTGCGCTGGGGCCTGCTGAAGGACGGCCAGCGGGTGGATGCGGCGCTGCCGCCGAGCATGGTCTGTGATGACATCGACGCGCTGGCCGAACTGGCCGCTGCAGGCGCGGGCATCACCCGGCTGGCTGCGTTCGTGGCCGAGCCCTATCTGCGCGATGGCCGCCTGCAGGCGGTGTTCGGCCCGGCCAGTGACTGGCAGCCGGAGCCGATGGAGGTGTTCTTCTGCGTGAGCGACCGCCGCGATTTCACCGCGAAGATCCGCGCACTGTTCGAGCACCTGCAGGCCGGCATTGCGCCGGCCTGGCAGGTCTGAGGCTCAGCGCGCGCGGAACACGTTGCGCGCTTCGCGGGGCTCGCAGCGCAGGTACTGCGGCGACGGCACCACGCTGTCGCCCAGCGCCGCAGCGGCGTGCCACGGCCAGCGCGGGTCGTACAGGATGCCGCGGGCCAGGGCGATGGCATCGGCCTGGTTGTGGCGCAGGATCGATTCGGCCTGTTCCGGCTCGGTGATCAGGCCGACCGCGATGACCGGCATGCGCAGCTTCTTGGCCTTGATGGCCGCGGCGAACGGCACCTGGTAACCCGGGCCGACGCTGATCTTCTGGCGCTCGTCGAGGCCGCCGCTGGACACGTGCAGGAAGTTGCAGCCGCGTGCATCGAGGATCTGCGCCAGCGCTTCGCTCTGCACCAGGTCCCAGCCGCCATCGACCCAGTCGGTGGCGGAAATGCGCACGCCCACCGACACCTTGTCCGACACCGCGGCGCGCACCGCATCGAACACTTCCACCAGCAGGCGCAGGCGGTTCGGCAGCGAGCCGCCGTAGCCGTCGGTGCGGCGGTTGCTGAGCGGCGACAGGAACTGGTGCAGCAGGTAGCCGTGCGCGGCGTGGATCTCGATCAGCTCGAAGCCCAGGCGCTCGGCGCGCACCGCGCTGGCGGCGAAGGCGGCGATGACCTCGGCGATGCCGGCTTCATCCAGCGCCTCCGGTGCCGGGTCGGTGGCATGGAACGGCACCGGCGACGGGGCGACGGTGGCCCAGCCGTTGGCATCGTC
>JAFAFD010000333.1 GCA_023423675.1 Pseudomonadota bacterium
ACGACGAATTGAATGATCGCCTGCGCAAGGGCAATGCCTTCCTGCAGCGTGTACTGGAACAGCCCAAGCTCTGGGTGATCGGAGGAATGGATGACCTCACCGCTGCACAATCTGGTCGGGCCGGGTAAACCGCTCACCGCCGAACCGCCTGATGCGCGCGAGATCGAAGGCCTGCAACGCTCGGGGCTCGCCCGACTTCGCGATGCACGCAATGCCACGCTGTCGCTGGAAAGCCGTTTCGATCTTGCCTACAACGCCGCGCACGCCTTGAGCCTGGCCGCACTTCGCGCGCAGGGGTTCCGGCCCAGCAACCGCTACATCGTGTTCCAGTCGCTCAAGCACACGCTGGGCATTGGTCCGGAGGTGTGGCGCGTGCTCGACAAGTGCCGCCAGCAGCGCAACATTGCCGAGTACGAGGGCGAACTCGATGTCAGCGGGCGCCTGGTCGAAGACCTGATCACGGCCTGTGACGCGGTGCGTGTTGCCTCAGGCCTCCGAGCGAAGCGCGTGCCGACGCATCAGTGCCCCGCCTGCAGCAACGGGTACGGATTGATCGATTCGCCCTTCCACCATTGTTTTTCCGGCCCCAGCACATGCACCTCGAAATGCAGGTGCGGGGCATCGGCGCTGGCATTGCCGGTGCTGCCGACATAGCCGATCACCTCACCACGCTTGATGACCTGCTTTTCGGCCAGGCCATCGGCATAGCGCTGCAGGTGGGCGTAGTAGTAGCACCAGCGTCCGCTGGGCTCGAACTGGTAGATCGTCAGTCCGCCGCGCTCGCTGTCGAACAGTTTTTCCACCGCGCCATCGGCCACCGCCAGCACCGGCGTGCCGGCGTCGGCCATGATGTCGATGGCATCGTGCACGCGGCCCTCGCTGCGTGCATCGGTGAAGGTGTCGCGCAGCTGCGAGGCCTGGATGCCCTGCACCGGCAGCAGCAGGCCGGTTGGCGCATCGCTGGCGCTGGACGGCGGCGTGGTCGTGGGAACCGGGGCATCCACGTGCGGCGTTGCAGCCGCAGCCGGCGGCGCCGCGGCCACCGCGGGTTGCGCTGCAGGCCGGGCAACCGCCACCGGCTCAGCCGCATCGCGGCGCAGCCACCAGCCGGCACCCAGCCCCAGCAGCACGCCCAGTACGATCAGCTGCGAAAGACGCATCGCCTCACTCCTGCATCACGACGGGTACCGAGGTATCCACGGCATCGGCCACGCGCAGCGCATCCCAGTTGGTCATGCGCACGCAGCCATGTGATTCGGTCTTGCCGACATGGCCGGGCTCGGGCGTGCCGTGCAGGCCGTAATGCGGCTTGGACAGGTCGATCCAGACCCGGCCCACGGGATTGTTCGGGCCCGGCGGCAGCGTGGCCTTCTTCTCGCCCTTGCGCGCATCCCAGAACAGCTTCGGGTTGTAGTGGAACGTCGGGTCGCGCGACACCCCAAGGATCTTCCATTCACCGATCGGCAGCGGATCATGCTGGCTGCCCGACGACACCGGCACCTGGGCGATGACCTTGCCCGCTGCATCAAGCAGCTGCAGGGTGGAATCGGATTTGTCGACCACCACCTTGGCCGCCTTTGGCAGCGGCGCCGGCGCGATGTTCGGCACCTGGATGCGGCTGCCGACCTTGCCCAAGTCAACGCCGGGGTTGAGTGCCTTCAGCAGTTCGGGCGAGGCGTGGAAGCGCTCGCCCAGGGCTTCCTCTACGCTGCCGTAGCCCAGCGCCTTCAGCTTGGCCTGTGCGGCGGGGCCCTTCGGCACCGGCTGGAACGGACCGGCCACGTCCTCGGCGGTCAGCGTGTAACTGGCCAGCGGTGCATTGGCATCGGCCTGCAGTGCATTCCAGGTGGCATCGTCGAGTTCGCCGGTGACGGTCAGCCCGTGCGCGGCCTGGAAGCCGGACACCGCCCGGCGCTGGTTGCTGCCCACTTCGCCATCGATCTGGCCGGGCGAGAAATTGGCGCGGTCCAGCAGCACCTGCGCGTGCAGCGGCGAGCGTGCGGCGATGTCCGGTCCGGCGCGTTCGGCGATGGGCGCGGGCAGGTTGGCCGGCGGGGCCTGCGCGAATGCAGGGGAAACCAGCAGCGACAGCGCAAGCACGGCAACGCGGGGTGAAAGCATGGGAAGCTCCTGCAGAACGTGCCCCCACCATGCCTGCACCCCGCGACCAGCCCGCGTGAAAACACCAGCGTGTTGCTGAGCGGGAGATGAGCGCTCAACGCGTGGGGTGATCCTCGATGCGCCAGCTCTGCAGCACGCCGAAGGCGATCTCGGCCACAGTGAACAGCAGCAGGATCGCACTGGCACCGTGCAGCACCGCATACAGCTGCCACAGCGCGAACAGCCAGCGTGCCGCAGCGTCGAGCCGGCCCAGCAGCACGCTGGGGGCGAGCACGCGGGCCAGCGACCACATCACCACCACCGAGCCGAGCAGGTTGGCCAGCAGCATGTGCAGCGGATCCAGTGCGAGGACCTGGCCCGGCAGCTGCCAGGCCTGGGCCAGCGCAGCCATCGCCGCATGCAGCGGTGCGAAGGTCCAGGGCAGGGCGAAGGGCAGGGTGACCACCAGGTCGTAGAACGCACTGGCGCGGACGATGCGGAGGTAGCGGGAGGTGAGCATGGACGCCTTCAACAGGGGAGAGAGGGCGTACTGTCAGGGCTGAAGTAAACTTCAAGGTCAAGCGTTTTCTGGAATCCCCATGCAGATTGGAGAGCTGGCCCAGGCCTGCGGCCTGTCGCGCGAGGCACTGCGCTTCTACGAAAAGCAGGGCCTGATCGGCGCGCGGCGCCTGGCCAATGGCTACCGCGATTACCCCGAGGAAACGGCCATGCTGGTGCACTACATCCGCACCGCCCAGCAGCTCGGCTTCACC
>JAFAFD010000213.1 GCA_023423675.1 Pseudomonadota bacterium
TCACCAAGGTCGAGCAGCTGCTGTTGGATGGACACAAAAAATCCGATGCCAGAAGACTGGCATCGGATTCTGATTGGCTCAGCTGCTTAAGTGAACAGCATTACGGCATTGCCGGGCCTTCTTCGTCCTGCCAGCCTTCCGGCTTACAGGTTCGCTTCGGTGGTCTGCACCACGAACTTCTTGCGCATCGCGTCGATGTAGGCCTTGGCTGCCGCCATGCCGTCGATCTGGCTCAGCTGGTCTTTCAGCTGCTTCTGCTGTTCCGGCGTCACTTCCTTGATGTTGCCCGGGGTGACCTTGTTCACCACGAACACCAGCGCGTGGCCGTTGACGTCGACCTTGCCGTAGCTCGGCTTGCCTTCGGCCGGCACCGGCGCACTGAAGATGGCGCGGTTGATTTCCGGGGTCGGCACCGGCTGGCTGCGCGGCAGGCCCGGCATCGGGCTGACCTGCAGCTTGTCGCTGGCCACCAGCGACTGCAGGCTGGCACCGCCCTTCAGCTTGGCCAGCACGGCGTCAGCCGCCTTGTCGCTGGCCTGGCGCTGGCGGTCGGCACGGATCGCGGCGATGACCTGCTCACGGGCCTTGTCCAGCGGCAGTGCCTGTTCCGGGGTGTGCGCGGCCACACGGATCACGACACTGTGGTTGGTGCTGCCGCCCAGGGCGATCGGGTCGCTGGCGGTACCGTCCTGCACCATCACGTCGGAGAACGCCGCGCGCAGCACGGCCGGATCAGCGGCGATACCACTGGCGGTGGCGCGGGTGATCGGGCCCAGGGTCTGCACCGGCAGGTCGACCGACTTGGCTGCAGCAACCAGGTCGCTCGGGCTCTTGTTGATGGCATCGACCAGACGGCCGGCCAGGTCGTTGAAGCCGCGCTCGCCGTCAGCCTTCAGCTGCTCGGCGGCCAGCACGTCACGCACTTCCTCGAACGACTTGCCTTCGCCACCGCGCACGGCTGCGACCTTGATGATGTGGTAGCCGAAGTCGGTCTTGACCGGGCCGACGATGTCACCGGCCTTGGCGGCAAACAGTGCATCTTCGAACGGCTTCACCATCGCGCCACGCTCGACCCAGCCCAGGTCACCGCCCTGGTCCTTGGAACCCGGGTCTTCCGAGTTGGCCTTGGCCAGCGCGGCGAAGTCGGCACCGGCGGCCTTGGCTTCGGTCGCCAGCTTGGCGGCCTTGGCTTCGGCACCGTCGCCGGTGATCAGGATGTGCGAGGCCTGGCGCTGTTCCGGGGTCGCGAACTTGGCCTTCTCTTCTTCATAGCGCTTGCGCAGGGTGGCCTCATCGGCCGGCACCGGCGCCGGCAGGTTGGCACCGTTGAGCTCGACGTATTCCAGCGAGACCGATTCGGCCTGGCGGAAATCCTTGCCGTGGCTGTCATACCACTGCTTGATCTGCGCGTCGGTGACCGGCGCGGTATCGGCCGGGACTTCCGGCAGCGCGACCAGCTCGACGTCACGGGTTTCACCCAGCAGCTTCAGCAGGCGCTCGGTCTCGGCCTGGGTGACGAAGCCGGAGTTCTGCAGGCCGGCCGGGATCACCGACTGCTGCAGGCTGGCACGCACTTCTTCCTGGAACTGCGACGGGGTACGCGGCGGATTGCCACCGCCCAGCGCCAGCCGGTAGTTGTTCTCGTTGAACTTGCCATCGCTGCCGAGGAAGGCCGGGATGGTCATGATGTAGTCGCGCACGGCGCCGTCACCGACGACCACGCCGGCCTGTTCGCCCACCAGGCGCACGACCTGCTCGTCGATCAGCTGGTCCAGCACGGCCAGCTTGTTCTCGGTGCTCTCGAACGCGCGCGGGTCGAAGTTCTCGCCCTGCTGCTGGCGCTCACGCATGCGCTCCTGCTCGAAGCGGGTACGGAAATCCTGCGCGCTGATCTCGTGGTGCTGCCACAGCATGCGCACCGGCCACCACGACGGCGCCGAGCGCCACCAGGTCGGCGGTGCCGAAACCTTGGCCACGTTCTGTGCGCCGACACCACCGAGGTAGCTGTTGTCGATCACGAACAGGAACGGAATCATCAGCAGCCCCAGGATCACGGTGACGATCCAGCCTGAGGTCTTGTCGCGGAGTTTCTGCAGCATGGTGAGGAATCACATGGCCTGATTGGCGAGCCCGGCAGTGTAACCCGCTTCGCGGCCCGCACCAAAAACGGCGCGGAGGCAGGCGGGACAAGGATCTGCGCCGCATCCACGGCATCCGCGCCGTGCCTGCGCTGGGCGCAGACGCGGCAGCCGGCGCATACTGGCCGGTCAGATGGGCGGCATGCCCCGGCTGCGGCGCGTCACAGGCACAAGGAGGACCCCGTCCATGCGCATCCTGGTCACCGGCGCCTCCGGCTTCGTGGGGGGTGCCCTGCTGCGCCGCCTTGCCGACGTGCCCGGCGTGCAGGCCTTCGGTGTCGCCCGCCGCCCACTGCCCCTGTCCAACTACGCCGCGCGCGACCTGTCGCAGCCGTTCGAGCTGCCGTTCCGGCCCGACGTGGTGGTACATGCCGCCGCCCGCGTCGCCCCCTGGGGTACCCCGACGCAGTTCCGCCAGCAGAACGTGGACACCACCGCACAGGTGATCGAGTTCTGCCGCCGCGCCGGCCATCCGCGCCTGCTGCTGGTGTCCAGCACCGCGGTGTTCTACCGCGAGGCGCACCAGCATGATCTGGACGAGGACAGCCCGATCGGTCCCGCTTTCCTGAATGAATACGCGCGCAGCAAGGCCGAGGCCGAACGCCTGCTGGCCCGCTACGACGGCCCGTCCTGCATCCTGCGCCCGCGCGCGGTGTTCGGCCCCGGTGACACCGTGCTGCTGCCCCGCCTGCTGGCGGCCGCGCGCCGCGGCAGCGTGCCGCTGCTGGTCAGCCCCGGTGGCCCGCCGAAGATCGACCTGATCCACATCGACACGCTGGTGGAGTACCTGCTGCGCGCCGCCCAGGCCCCGCAGCTGGGCGCGGCCTACAACCTGACCAATGCCGCCCCGGTGGACCTGCACGCCCTGCTGAAGCGATTGCTGGCCGCCCTGCAACTGCCAGCCCCACGCCGCCGCGTGCCGACCGCGCTGGCCCTGCGCGCGGCCAGCGTGATCGAAGCCGCTTGGCGCGTCCTGCGCCTGCGCAGCGAACCGCCGATCACCCGCTTCGGCGTGGCCGCCTTCGCCTATTCAAAAACCTTCAATCCGCAGCGCATGCTGGCCGACCTGGGGCCACCACAGGTTTCGCTGGAGGACGGTATCGAACGCTTCATCAGCGAGCAGCGTGCGCAATGGTCGGCCTGAGCCTGAACGGGATTGCCCTGGCCAGCCTGCTGCTGGCGGTCCTGTACCTGCTGCTGATGGGTCTCAAAGCCGCCGGCGCGCTGCGCATCCTCGGCCAGCGCCCGCCTCGGCCGCAGGCGCCCGCCGGCTACGACGGCCGCGGCGTGGCGATCCTGCAGCCCATTCTTGGCGGCGACCCGCTGCTGGCGCAGGTGCTGCAGCACAACCTGCAGGCGCTGCCCGGCGCGCATTTCCATTGGCTGCTGGACGAGGCCGATGCCATCGGACGCGCCACTGCGGACGCACTGTGCGCGGCACACCCCGTCCACCAGATCACCCGCCTGATTTATCCGGCCGCACCGGAAGGGACCAACCCGAAGACCTTCAAGCTGGACGCGGTGCTGCCGCAGGTGCGCGAACCGGTGCTGCTGGTGCTGGACGACGATGCGCGCCTGTCGGCGGCGGCGCTGGCGCAGCTGGTCGATGAACTGGGCGCGGCCGACGCCGACCTGGTCACCGCCCTGCCCTGCTACCGCGACGACGGCGCGCGCGGCGCACGCCTGATGGCGCAGTTCGTCAACAACAATGCGGTGCTGACCTACCTCGGCCTGCTGCCGTGGCTGCCGCCGCTGTCGATCAACGGCATGTGCTACGCGCTGCGCAGCGAACGCCTGCGTGAGCTGGGCGGATTCACCCCGCTGCTGCGGATGCTGGCCGACGATCTGGCCCTGGCCCGTGCGCTGCGCCGGCAGGGGGCGCGCCTGTTCCAGTCCACCGCGCCGGTGGACGTCCAGACCCACGTGCCAACGCTGCAGCGCTACCGCCAGCAGATGCACCGCTGGATGCTGTTTGCCGTGCTGCTGCTGCGCGATGAATCACCGCGCCTGCGCCTGTTGATCGGCGTGCTGCATGGGTTGCCACCGCTGCTGCTGTGGGCGTTGCTGGTGCTGGCCGTACTACCACCGATCGGGCTGCCGGCGCTCGTTGCCGCGCTGGTGCTGGTGCTACGCACATCCCTGCTGCTGCACCTGCAACGCCAAGCCGGCGGTCGCGCCCGGCATCGTCCGCTGGCCTCGCTGCTGGCCGAACTGCTGCAGCCGCTGCACCTGTTGCATGCGGCCTGCGTGCGGCGTATCCGCTGGCGCACGCGGCTGTACCAGGTGCGGGC
>JAFAFD010000300.1 GCA_023423675.1 Pseudomonadota bacterium
GCCCGGCGCTACTGTTGATGGGCTGGCAACGCCGCATCCGCCCTTGCCCGGCGCGTCAATGCAACCCATGACCGCCAACCCCCGACGCCGCTGACCCTGTTCAGCGCCCACGCCTCGGTCCCGGTGGCCGGCCATGCGACAATGGCCGGCCTGATCCAGCCACGGTAGTTCCCGGCGTGACCGAAACCGTCGCCGCCCCGCGCAAGCTCGATGACGCCTTGAAGGACGCGATCCGCAAGGCGTACACGACGCTGCAGGCCAACACCCCCGGCTTCTCCACCCGCCGCTCGCAGAGCCAGATGATCGGCGTGGTGTCGCGTGCGCTGTCCACCAGTGGCGGCGTCGGCGTGGTCGAGGCACCGACCGGCGTCGGCAAGAGTCTGGGCTACCTCACCGCGGGCGTGCCGATCGCCCTGGCCAGCAAGAAGAAGCTGGTCATCAGCACCGGTACCGTGGGCCTGCAGTCGCAGCTGGTCGAGCGCGACATTCCCAATTTCCTCAAGGCCACCGGCCTGGAAGCGACCGTGGCCCTGGCCAAGGGCCGCACTCGCTACCTGTGCACGCGCAATGCCGCCGAAGCGCAGGGCGAGGGCGCGCAGGGCGGCATGTTCGAGGACGAAGCGCCGCTGTACGACCGGCCGCTGGCGCCCATCGAAATGGATATCGCCAAGCGCCTCTCCGATGCCTTTACCAGCGGCACCTGGGACGGTGACATCGACAACGCGCCGGAAACCATCAGCCCCGGCCTGCGCAGCCGCATCACCACGCCCGCCTCGGCCTGTGCCGGGCGCCGCTGCGCGTATTCGGCGCAGTGCGCGGTGCTGCGCTCACGCAACACCGTGCGCGATGCGCAGATCGTGGTGACCAACCACGCGCTCCTGCTGTCGGCGCTGTCCATTGGTGACAGCGACAACGGCCAGCCGATGATCGCCGCGCCGTCGGACATGCTGCTGGTGCTGGACGAAGGCCACCACATCGGCAACGTGGCCATCGACCAGGGCGCGGCCAGCCTGGCCCTGGACGAGATGGCCAAGCGCACCGGCCGCCTGCAGATCCTGATTGCCGGTGCCTACCGCGCGGTCGACAAGGACCGCCTGGGCAACCTGCTACCGAACGAAGCCATCGACGTGGCCAGCAACGTGGCCAAGCAGCTGCGCGCCTTCCGCGACCACGTTGAAGCGGTGTGGATGCCGGCGCCGGCCGACGAAGACCCGATGTGGCGCGCCGCCAACGGGCGCCTGCCCGAAGCCTGGCGCGAGCCGATCGAAGCGCTGGCCGACGATACCCGCAGCCTCTACAACTGGGCCCACGCCGCCACGGCACAGGTGGCCAAGGGCAAGCCGGACGACGCCGCGCGCGAGCGCCTGCAGCGCAACCTCGGCATGGCGCTGGAAATGATCGAGCAGCAGTACAACCTGTGGCAGGCCTGGCGGCGCGAGGACAAGGACGGCGCGCCGCCCACCGCGCGCTGGGTCACCGCCACCCGCGACGGCGATCTGGTGCTGCATGGCTCGCCGGTATCGGCCGCGCACGTGCTGCGCAAGCTGCTGTGGGATCAGGTGGATTCGGTGGTGATGACCTCGGCCACGTTGACCGGCGGTGGCGATTTCCAGTCGCTGGCCATCGACAACGGCATTCCGCCCGACGCGGAGATGGTCTCGCTGGCCTCGCCGTTCGATCTGCCCAACCAGGCCGAGCTGATCGTGCCGAAGTTCCCGGTCACGCCCGATGACCGCGAAGGCCATCCGCGCGAAGTGGCGCGCTACCTCGACCAGGAGCTGGACTGGGCCAAGGGCTCGATGGTGCTCTTTACCTCGCGCTGGAAGATGGAAAAGGTGGCCGGCCTGATGTCGGCCGCACGCCGCAAGCAGGTGCTGGTGCAGGGCGACATGTCCAAGACCCGGCTGATCGACGAACACCTTCGCCGCGTCGCCGCCGGCGAAGGCTCGGTGCTGTTCGGCCTGAACTCCTTCGGCGAAGGCCTGGACCTGCCCGGCGAAGCCTGCACCACGGTGGTCATCACCCAGGTGCCGTTCGCGGTGCCGACCGACCCGCAGACCGCCACGCTGAGCGAATGGGTGGAAGCGCGCGGCATGAACGCCTTCAACCTGATCGCCATCCCGCACGCGCTGCGCACGCTCACCCAGTTCGCCGGCCGCCTGATCCGCACGTCCACGGACACCGGTCGCGTGGTCATCCTCGATTCGCGGCTGCTGACCCGCCGCTACGGCAAGCGCATCATCGACGCGCTGCCGCCGTTCAAGCGCGTGATCGGCTGACGATCAGAAGGTAGCGCCGGGCCATGCCCAGCGGAGCGCCTCAACCGCCTTCCGGCTTCCGGCAGGCCTGGTTGCCATAGGCGTTGTGGTAATCGCGATCAAAGCAGCGCAGGAAGCCATCGAGCACATCCAGGTTCGGTGGCCAGGCCACATCCACCTTCTGCCCGCTTGCCGTCGTGAAGTGGTAGCGCCCATCCTTCAGCGCCCCCGCGAATTCCTCCGGTGTCAGAATCGCGACCAGCGCCGCGCGGGCCTTCTCCAGCGCCGCACGGTCGTGCTGCAGGAAGGCAATCGTGCCGTCCACGTAGGCATTCCAGTAACCGGGATCCTTGTCCTTCGGCTTGTAGGTGCGCTGCATCAGTGCAATTGCCTGGGCCGTCTGCCCGAGCTCGGCGCGCAGCTGGCCTTCGTGCCAGATGATGGTGGTGTTGCCCGCCGCCTTGGGCAGGGCGCTGTAGGCGGCAAGCAGATCGGCCGCTTCGCGCTGGCAATCACGCTCGGCCAGTGGGCGCCAGCCGCCTTCCAGATCCTGGTCGAATGCATCCGGTTCCATCGCCAGCATCGCATCGCGGTCGTAGCTGCAGTCCGGCGCCTTCGGTGGTTCGGGTGCGGCACCCAACGCAGCGGCCAGAGCAAGCGAAAGCAACGTCATCACAACCTCCGTGTCAGTGAGTACCCGGACACCGTAGCAGATCGCCCGGGTAGTGCCGGCCGCTGGCCGGCAGATCACCGGCTGCCGGGCTAACATGCCCAGGCAGGCAGGGAGCACGCAGATGAAGGTCGAATTGTTTTCCGAGTACTACGATGGCCTGATCCAGGGCGTGCTGTCTGACGACGGCAGCGTGTTCTACGCGCTCTGCATTCGCGTCGATTTCCCGGATATCAGCCAGGACCGCGTCTACTGGGTTGCACCGATTGATGATGCGGAGAACCAGCGGTTGCGCCAATGCCTGGAACAGAGCAAGAAGGCGTTCGATGCGCTGCTCCGTGCAACGTTCCTGCACCGTAACGGCGTGGTACTGAAGGGTGAGCCGGAGTCCTGGAGTGGCAAGGATCTGCGTTTCGAATCACGCGGCGATGCCCATGCGATGTTTCTCCGCTATCCCTCGCTGGATGTGCTGGCACGGGTGAGTGCGCGGCACGCATCATCCGCGAGCAAAAAAGGGGACGGAGGGGATTAAGTCGTTTGTGCCACAAACTAGTTAATCCCCGCCGTCCCCTTTTTATCAATCGCCCAGCAGGGCGGTGTTGCGCACAGCGCCCTTGTCGGCGCTGGTCGCCAGCAGGGCGTAGGCCTTCATTGCGCTGGTGACCTTGCGCGGGCGGGCTTCACGCGGCTTCCAGCCACGCGCATCGGCGTCGGCGCGGCGCTGGGCCAGGGTAGCGTCGTCCAGCAGCAGGTCGATGCGGCGGGCAGGGATGTCGATGCGGATACGGTCGCCGTCTTCCACCAGGCCGATGGTGCCGCCGCTGGCGGCTTCTGGCGAGACGTGGCCGATCGACAGGCCTGAGGTGCCGCCGGAGAACCGCCCGTCGGTCAGCAGCGCGCACTGCTTGCCCAGCCCCTTGGATTTCAGGTAGCTGGTGGGGTAGAGCATTTCCTGCATGCCGGGGCCGCCCTTCGGGCCTTCGTAGCGGATGACCACGACGTCGCCGGGCTGCACTTTGTCGGCGAGGATGCCGGCCACGGCCGCGTGCTGGCTCTCGAACACGCGCGCGCTGCCCTCGAACACGTGGATGGACTCGTCCACGCCGGCGGTCTTCACCACGCAGCCATCGACGGCCAGGTTGCCGCGCAGCACGGCCAGGCCGCCTTCGGCGGAGTAGGCGTGTTCGACGCTGCGGATGCAGCCTTCGGCGCGGTCCACGTCCAGCGTGGGCCAGCGCGTGGCTTGGCTGAAAGCCACCTGGGTGGGAATGCCGGCCGGGCCGGCACGGAAGAAGTCGTGCACGCTGGATTCGTCGCTGACCGCCACGTCCCAGCGCTCGATGGCATCGGCCAGGGTGCGGCTGTGCACGGTCGGTACGCGGGTATCCAGCAGGCCGCCACGCGCCAGTTCGCCGAGAATGCCGTACACGCCGCCCGCGCGGTGCACGTCTTCCATGTGGTACTTGGGCGTGTTCGGCGCCACCTTGCACAGCTGCGGCACGCGCCGCGACAGCGCATCGATGTGGGTCAGGTCGAAGTCCACTTCGGCTTCCTGCGCCGCGGCCAGCAGGTGCAGGATGGTGTTGGTCGAGCCGCCCATGGCGATGTCCAGGGTCATCGCGTTGGCGAACGCGGCCTGGGTGGCGATGCCACGCGGCAGCGCGCTCTCTTCTTCGCCACCGTACCAGCGGTGGCACAGCTCGACGATCAGGCGGCCGGCGCGCAGGAACAGCTGCTCGCGGTCGGCGTGGGTGGCCAGGGTCGAGCCGTTGCCGGGCAGCGACAGGCCCAGCGCTTCGGTCAGGCAGTTCATCGAGTTGGCGGTGAACATGCCCGAGCAGGAACCGCAGGTGGGGCACGCGCTGCGCTCGAACTCGGCGACCTTCTCGTCACTGGCGCTCTCGTCGGCGGCGATGACCATCGCATCGACCAGGTCCAGCTTGTGCTCGGACAGCTTGGTCTTGCCGGCCTCCATCGGGCCGCCGGAGACGAACTCCACCGGGATGTTGAGGCGCAGTGCGGCCATCAGCATGCCGGGGGTGATCTTGTCGCAGTTGGAAATGCACACCAGCGCGTCGGCGCAGTGCGCGTTGACCATGTACTCGACCGAGTCGGCGATGATCTCGCGGCTGGGCAGCGAGTACAGCATGCCGTCGTGGCCCATGGCGATGCCGTCGTCGACCGCGATCGTGTTGAATTCCTTGGCGACGCCGCCGACCTTCTCGATCTCGCGCGCGACCAGCTGGCCGAGGTCCTTCAGGTGCACGTGGCCGGGCACGAACTGAGTGAAGGAGTTGGCGATGGCGATGATCGGCTTGTGGAAGTCGCCATCCTTCATGCCGGTGGCGCGCCACAGGGCGCGGGCGCCGGCCATGTTGCGGCCGGCGGGGGAGGTGCGGGAGCGGTATTCAGGCATGGCTGGCGGAACGGGCGGGCCGTACAACGTGGGGGTCGCTCGATCATGGACAATTTTTTCGGTTGCTGCTGCAACCACCTTCGCCGCCTGCAGCGGCTTGGTGGTCCACGCATTTCTCCTTATCCCCGCGCCTTCGGCGCGCCCCCTTGAACAACAAGGGGGCTCCTCGCCGGAGGCTTGGCTGCCCCCGCCTGGCATGGCCGGGCGCCGCAGGAGTGTGCCAACCAAGGTTGGCACCTACCAGGGCGGTGCCCCACGAAAATGAAATTCCGTTCATCTTTCCCACTTTGCCGATTCCGGTTGTTGGTGCGGATTTGGCATCATTGGGGGAATTGATCCGATTCCGAGGCATGACGCCATGAAGCGTTCCCGCACCACCGCGCTGCTGCTGATGAGCGCTGCACCCCTGCTGTTCACCGCCTGCCAGAAGGAAGAGCAGGTGCAGGTGCAGGAAGGCCTGTACACCTCGGTGCAGGCCTGCACCGAGGCCACGGGCGATCCGTCCTCGTGCCGCAACGCTTTTGCCGAGGCCCAGCAGAAGGCCGCCGACGCGGCACCGAAGTACGCCAGCAAGGAAGCCTGTGAGCAGGACTACAAGCCCGAGCAGTGCGTGCAACAGCACACCTCGGCCGGTACCTCGTTCATCGGCCCGATGATGATGGGCTTCTTCATGTCGCAGATGCTGAGCAACCGCGGCGGCCTGGCCCCGCAGGCGCCGGCCTCGGCCCCGGCCTACCAGGACAAGAACGCCGGCTGGGCACGCCCGGCCCCGGGCGGCACCGGTGGCATGAACACCGCCAGCGGCATCGGCGCCGGCAAGGCCGGCCTGGCCCCGGTCACCAGCGAACCGAACCGCGCCGTGACCGCCAGCCGTAGTGGCTTTGGCAGCACCAGCGCGCGCCGCAGCGGCAGCAGCTTCGGCGGCTGATCGATCCATGCAGCGTATCCAGATTGCCGAGCGCGCCCATTGGC
>JAFAFD010000251.1 GCA_023423675.1 Pseudomonadota bacterium
CGTGCTGTGGACCGGCGGCCTGGCGGCGCTGGCGCTGTGGCTCGGGCACCTGCTGATCGACCGCAGGGGCTGGCCCGCGCTGGGCCGCCGCTTCGGCGTCAATGCCATCACCGCCTACCTCGGCGCCTCGGTGATGTCGGTCGTGCTGCTTGCCACCGGCATCTGGGGTTGGGTGTGGCAGCAGCTGGCCACGGCGATGCCGGGCGCCTTGGAACTGGCCTCGATGCTGCAGGCGATCGCCTTTGTCGCGCTGTGGTGGGGCGTGGCGTGGTGGCTGGACCGGCGTCGCATCTACCTGAAGATCTGAACCGGGCCCTGGCCCTTTGTGCCAACCAAGGTTGGCACCTGCCGTGGGTTGAGCTGAACGCTTTCATGCACATGCACGCCGCGTGATGCATGCGTTACTTCACACCCCAGGCGCGATGCATCCGGCATAACGTAAGACCTGAATCCTTCACGGCGCCCCTGCGGCGCCAGCAGTGTCCATATCCGCAATTCCTGACTTCCCGATCCAGGAGTGCCGTATGTCCGTTGCCGCACCGCGTCCGCGCCGCTTGACCCATTGCCTGCTGCAGGCCCTCGCCATCCCGGCCGCACTGGCCGCCACCGTGCCCATCGCGTGGGCAGGCTGTGACAACGTCGCCCCGCTGGCCGGGCAGACCGTCACTTGCAGTGCCGCCGCGCCCAACCCGCAGACGGTGCCGGTCAGCGCCAACGGCGAAGCCGGCATCACTCTCGACGTCGCCAGTGGCGCACAGCTGCAGCAGAGCGGTGGCGGCAGCGCCATCAGCCTGGTCGGCGCCGGCGGCCACCAGCTCGGCAACCAGGGGGCGATCAGTTCGGTCGGTGGCATCGCGGTGCAGCTGGGTGGCGGCAGCCGTGTCGACAACCTTGGCAGCATCAGCACCGGCAACAACACCGCGTTGCAGTTCGTCGGTGCCGGCGACAGCGTGCTGGTCAACCGCGGCACCATCAGCGGCCGCACCGGCGTGCAGTTCGGTGCCGGCAACGATCGCCTGGAGATGCTGGACGGCAGCATCAGCGGCGGCGTGCTGCAGGGCGATGGCAACGACGTGCTGCTGATCAATGGCGGCACGCTCGACAGCGTCGACCAGGGCAACGGCGATGACCAGATGACGGTCAGCGGCGGCACCATCAGCGGCCTGGTGACGCAGGGAAGCGGCCGCGATGATTTCGTCATGACCGGCGGCACCATCGGCGCGCTGCAGCAGGGCGACAACATCGACACCTTCCGCATGAGCGGCGGTCGCATCATCGGCGCCTTCGAGGATGGCGACCAGGCGTGGATGACCGGCGGCCGCATCGGCCGGGTCAACATGAAGCTGGACAAGAACCTGTGGGACCAGTCCGGCGGCACGGTCGACGGCAACGTGGTCACCGGCTTCGACACCGATACCATCATCATCTCCGGCACCGCGTACATCGGCGGCAACATCAGCGTCAGCGGCGGCAATGACAGCGTGATCATCACCGATGGCACCGTGCGCGGGCAGGTGCTGCTCAGTACCGGCAACGACACCTTTAACTGGAATGGTGGTGGCATCGTCTACGGCGCCATCGACGGCGGGCCGGACGATGACGTGGCCAACCTCAGCAACCTCAACCAGGCCAATCTGGGCGCAGTGCCGCTGTTCGACGGTGGCAGCGGCAACGACCAGCTCAACTTCAGCAACGTCAAGACCACCGGCGTGGCCCGCTTCCAGAACTGGGAGGCGATCAGCCTGGCCAGCAGCACCGAGCTGACCTTCGACGGCGACCTCGTGCTTGGTGACAGCGGTACGGGCACCGGCACGCTTACCCTGGACGACACCAGCACGCTCTATGCCGGCAACGGCGCCCATGCGCTGCGGCCGTTCGCTGCGGGCGCGCTGGTCAACGTGGTCAACGCCGGGCGCATCGATCTGACCGGTACCGGCGCCGGCGATGTGTTCACGATCCGCGGCAATTACCGTGGCGACGGCGGCGGCCTGTACCTGCGCACGGTGCTGGCGGGCGATGGCTCCAACAGTGACCGCCTCGTCATTGATGGCGGCACGGCCAGTGGGACGACCGGCATCGGCATCCTCAACGCCGGCGGCGGTGGCGCGGCGACGCTGGCCGACGGCATCCTGGTGGTGCAGGCCTTGAATGGCGGTACCACCGCGGCGAATGCGTTCTCGCTGTTCGCGCCGGTATCGGCCGGTGCCTATGAGTACTTCCTGTTCAAGGGCGGCGTCAGCGCCGGCACCGGTGAGAACTGGTACCTGCGCTCGACCCTGTTGGCTGGCCCGACGCCGGCACCCAACGGCAACGCCAACGCCACGCCGCCGCCACCCACTCCCGACGTTGCGCCCCCGCCGCCGATCACGCCGGCACCGCCTCCGCCGCCGGAGGATCCGATTGATCCCGACCTGACCGCCGGCGAGACCGCACCGCCGCCGCCACCGCCGGAGCCGGCACCCGTGGCACCGCCCAGCGACCCGGCCGTACCCGATGTGCCGGTGGCCGGCAGCAGCCTGCCCGGTGCAGGCTCGACCCCGCCCAGCCCGGGTGCACGACCGGCGCAGGGCGACGTGGTGCCGCTGTATCGCCTGGAAACCGCCGCCTACGCGGTGGTGCCACCGCTGCTGCGCGAGACCTCGCTGGCCAGCCTCGGTACCTTCCACGAGCGCCAGGGCGAACAGCGCCTGATCTACAGCAACGGCGCCTTCCGCACTGCCTGGGGGCGACTGGTGGGGCAGAGCAGCGAGATCCACTGGAAGGGCGATGCACAGCCTGGCTTCGATGGCGATGTGATCGGCGTGCAGGCCGGCCTGGATGTGTGGGCCGCCGCCGACGACAACCATCGCAACCAAGTGGGCGTGTTTGTCGGCCGCACCCGCGCGCAGGGCAGGACCACCGGCCTGGCGCTGGGCTGGGAGAACGTGCAGGTCGGCCAGAGCCGGCTGGATGACAAGCATGTGGGCCTTTACTGGACCCTGACTGGCAGCGAGGGCGGTTACCTCGATGCGGTGGCCCTGCAGAGCCGCTACGACGGCCGTGTACGCTCCTCGCGCGGGCTCGGCATCGACGTGAAGGGCGACGGCACCACGTTGTCGCTGGAAGCGGGCAAGCCGCTGCTGCAGTTCGGGCAGTCCTCATGGTGGCTGGAACCGCAGGTGCAGGTGATCTGGCAGCGCAGTTCGCTGGATGACCGGCGCGACGAAGTGTCTGCGGTGCGCTTCGACAGTGACAACGCCTGGACCGGCCGCGTCGGCCTGCGCCTGGCCGGTGATTACCAGTTGGCCGACAACGGCTGGCAGCCGTACTTCAAGGTGAATTACTGGCATGGCCGCGCGGGTGAGGACCGCATCCAGTTCGACAGCGATACGATCCTCAATGCGCAGCGCTCGCGCGCGCTGGAAGCGGGCGTAGGCGTGGTCGCGCGCTTCAATCGCAGCATCAGCGCGTACGCCGTGGCCGACTACACGCGTGAGCTGGGCGGTGACCGCAACGAGAAGCGCCGTATCATCGAAGGCAACATCGGCCTGCGCGCGGACTGGTAGCGCCGGGCCATGCCCGGCGAGGTGGCCCACCGACGTGACGATCCTTCGCATGCCGACGCCAATACACCGCGCCAGACGCAGGCGCGTATGCTGCATCTGTTACCCGCGACGAAGGAACGTCGAATGCACGTCGATCTACGCATCACAGCGGCGGCACTGTTCTGCGCCACGGCAGTTGCGGCCCCCGCTGCGGCCATCGAACTGCCCACCGCACAGGCACGCATCGAACTGCTGGACACGCTGGAACGTGAGGCGCTGTACCGCGACCGGGTGGACTGGCCAGAGATGCGTGCGCGCTTGAGTGCCGCACAGGGCAACCCGGAAAAGATCCGCGACGTGCTGAAGGAAGTCATCGGCCGCAGCTCCGGAGGGCACGGTGCCTGGCTCAGCGTGGAGCGGATGCGCTCGGAGGGCAAGCGGCTGGGGCGCGCCAATGCCGGGGTTGCGGCTGGTGCATCCGAAGGTGCTGCAGCTGCCGATGCACCGGCGCTGGACCCGCGCATCGGCCAGGTGGACATCGGCGGCTTCTCCTCCGTTCCCGGCCCGGCTGCGAAACAGCAGATGCAGGAGCGCGCAGCACGCTGGCAGGCGATCATCCGCGACCAGGACACTGGCAAGCGCTGCGGTTGGATCGTGGACCTGCGCGGCAACACCGGTGGCAACATGTGGCCCATGCTGCTCGGCATGGCGCCGCTGCTGCGGATCACGAAGGACGGCGAGGAAACGGTCGGCTCCTTCGCTACCGCCGAGGGCCCATCGCCCTGGCAGTCGACCCCTTCCGGCGTGCGCCTGGGCACGCGCGTGGTGGTGGATCTCGGCGCGCCCGGCTACCGCCTGAAGCACGTGGGCGCACCGGTGGCGGTGCTGACCGGACCGCGCACTGCCAGCTCTGGCGAGGCGACGGTATTGGCTCTGCGGGGCCGGCCGCAGACACGCAGTTTCGGTGAGGCGACTGCGGGGGTGTCCACCGCCAACGTCGTGCGTCCATTGGTTGATGGCAGTTCACTCGTGCTGACCACCAGCGTGATGCAGGACCGCAACGGTAAGGGTGATGGGCTGAAGATCACGCCGGACCAGCGCACCCACAGCGACACGGCGACTGTTGCGGCCGCACAGGCCTGGCT
>JAFAFD010000418.1 GCA_023423675.1 Pseudomonadota bacterium
ATGATCGGCGGCTTTGGTACCGCCGGCATGCCCGATGAGCTGATCGATGCGCTCATCGCCCAGGGCGCGCGCGAACTGACCATCATCAACAACAACGCCGGCAACGGCGATACCGGCCTGGCTGCGCTGATCAAGCACAAGCGCGTGCGCCGCATCGTCTGCTCCTTCCCGCGCCAAGCTGACTCGCAGCACTTCGATGCGGCCTACCGTGCTGGCGAGATCGAACTGGAGCTGGTGCCGCAGGGCAACCTGGCCGCGCGCATCCACGCCGCCGGTTCGGGCCTGGGCGCGATCTTCACCCCCACCGGCTACGGCACCGAGCTGGCGCAGGGCAAGGAAACGCGCGAGATCGATGGCCGCCACTACGTGCTCGAGTACCCGCTGCACGCCGATTTCGCGCTGATCAAGGCCGACCGTGGCGACCGCTGGGGCAACCTGGTGTACCGCAAGACCGCGCGCAACTTCGGTCCGCTGATGGCGATGGCCGCACGCTGCGCCATCGTGCAGGTGCGTGAAGTGCTGGCGCTGGGCGAACTGGACCCGGAGGCCGTGGTGACCCCGGGCATCTTCGTGCAGCGCGTGGTGCCGGTGGCCGCAGAAGGAGTGCAGGCATGAACAAGCTCAGCCGCGAACAGATGGCCGCGCGCCTGGCGCGCGACATTCCCGAAGGTGCCTACGTCAACCTGGGCATTGGCCTGCCGACCACGGTGGCCAACTTCCTGCCGGCCGACAAGGAGATCTTCCTGCAGTCGGAGAACGGCCTGCGCGGCATGGGCCCGGCGCCGGCCCCCGGCCAAGAAGATCCGGACCTGATCAACGCCGGCAAGCAGCCGGTCACCCTGCTCACCGGTGGCTGCTATTTCCACCATGCTGATTCGTTCGCGATGATGCGCGGCGGCCACCTCGACATCTGCGTGCTCGGCGCCTTCCAGGTGTCGGCACACGGCGACCTGGCCAACTGGAGCACCGGCGCGCCCGACGCGATTCCCGCCGTGGGTGGCGCAATGGACCTGGCCATCGGTGCCAAGCAGGTCTTCGTGATGATGGACCTGTTCACCAAGAAGGGTGAAAGCAAGCTGGTGGCCGAATGCAGCTACCCGCTGACCGGCCTGCGCTGCGTGTCGCGCGTGTATACCGATGTGGCGGTGTTCGACCTCGGCGCCGACGGCGCGACCGTGCTGGAGATGGTCGAGGGCATGGACATCGAACAACTGCGTGAACTGACCGGCCTGCCGCTGGCACTGGCCGAGGGAGCCTGAGATGAGCCTGCACGAAACCTATATCGTTGATGGCATCCGCACCCCGATCGGCCGTTACGGCGGCGCGCTGTCCGGCGTGCGCGCCGACGACCTCGGCGCGATCCCGCTGAAGGCGCTGCTGGCGCGCCACCCGCAGCTGGATCCGGCGCTGGTCGAGGATGTCTACCTCGGCTGTGCCAACCAGGCCGGCGAAGACAACCGCAACGTCGCCCGCATGAGCCTGCTGCTGGCCGGCCTGCCGGTGACGGTGCCGGGCAGCACGATCAATCGCCTGTGTGGTTCCGGCCTGGATGCGATCGGCACCGTGGCCCGTGGCATCGCCGCCGGCGAACTCGGCCTGGCCATTGCCGGTGGCGTTGAATCGATGTCGCGCGCGCCGTTCGTGATGGGCAAGGCGACTTCGCCGTTTGCCCGCGACCAGCAGATCGAAGACACCACCATGGGCTGGCGCTTCATCAACCCGCGCCTGCGTGAACTGCACGGCGTGGAGACCATGGGCCAGACCGCCGAGAACGTGGCCGAGCGCTACGGCATCAGCCGCGAGGACCAGGATGCGTTCGCCCTGCGCAGCCAGCAGCGCACCGCCGCTGCGCAGGCGCGCGGCTTCTTCGACGGCGAGATCGTGGCGGTGGACGTGCCGGGCCGCAAGCGCGGCGAGACCGTCACCGTCGACCGCGATGAACACCCGCGCGGCGATACCACCGCCGAGGCGCTGGCCAAGCTGAAGCCGCTGTTCCGCCAGCCGGGCACGGTCACCGCGGGCAACGCCTCGGGCATCAACGATGGTGCCGCCGCATTGCTGCTCGCTTCGGGCGAGCAGGTGAAGGCGCTGGGGCTGACCCCGCGCGCGCGCATCCTCGGCTTTGCCAGCGCCGGCGTCGAGCCGGCGATCATGGGCATGGGCCCGGTACCGGCGAGCCAGAAGCTGATGGCGCGGCTGGGCCTGTCCATCACCGATTTCGATGCCATCGAACTGAATGAAGCGTTCGCCTCGCAGGGCCTGGCCTGCATGCGCCAGCTCGGCCTGGCCGACGATGCCGCGCACGTGAACCCCAACGGCGGCGCCATCGCCCTGGGCCACCCGCTGGGCATGAGCGGCGCGCGCCTGGCGCTGCCCCTGCTGCGCCAGCTGGAAGCCAGCGGTGGCCGCCGCGGCCTGGCGACGATGTGCATCGGCGTGGGGCAGGGCGTGGCGCTGGCCATCGAGCGCGTGTAAGCCTTCCCCCGTATCCATGATCTGCAAGACAGCCGCGGCCTTCGGGCCGCTCGCCAACAGGAGTACGCCATGAGCGATCCCACCGAACTGCGCGGCTACCGCAAGCCGTACCCCGGCAGCCAGCCGCCGCGCATCCACCTGCCGTATGCCTCCACCGCGCTGCGTGGCCCGGGTACCGACCCGATCGCCATCCCGGTGACGCTCTCGGAAGTGACCGGCCCGAGCATCAACCGCATCACCCTGGGTGAGCATGCCGCCGACCTGACCGCCGGTTTCCCCGGCCAGCCGCAGGGCGAGCGCATCATCGTCAGCGGCCGCGTGCTGGACGAGAACGGCCGCCCGGTGCGCAACACCGTGGTCGAGGTCTGGCAGTGCAACGCCGCCGGCCGCTACCTGCACAAGGGCGACCAGCACGATGCGCCGCTGGACCCGAACTTCAAGGGCACCGGCCAGGTGCTGACCGACAGCGAAGGCCGCTACCGGTTCACCACCATCAAGCCCGGCGCGTACCCGTGGCGCAACCACTACAACGCCTGGCGCCCGGCGCACATCCATTTCTCGCTGCACGGCGATGGCATCGGCCAGCGCCTGGTCACGCAGATGTACTTCCCCAACGACCCGCTGCTGGCGTTCGACCCGATCTACAACTGCGTGGACGACGCCAAGGCGCGGGAGCGCATGGTGTCCTCGTTCGACTGGGAAAACACCGCCAACGAATTCGCACTCGGCTACCGCTTCGACATCGTGCTGCGCGGTCGCAAGATGACCGTCTGGGAGTAAGACCATGAGTTTCCAATCCACTCCGTGGCAGACCGTGGGCCCGTACTACCGCCTGGGCCTGGAACCGCTGTACCGCACCGGGATCGCCCCGGCCACCGCGCAGGGCGAGCGCATCGAAGTGCAGGGCCAGGTATTCGATGGCAATGGCACGCCGGTGTCCGATGCCGTGCTGGAAATCTGGCAGGCCGACGCGCAGGGCATCTACGCCCATGGCGAAGACCCGCGCCGTGATGACCACGATCCGGCCTTCGATGGCTGGGGCCGCGTGCCCACCGACGACCAGGGCCGCTTCGCCTTCACCACCGTCAAGCCGGGCCGCGTGCCGGGCCTGCGTGGCGAGCCGCAGGCACCGCACCTGGTGGTGCTGGTGTTCATGCGCGGCCTGCTGCAGGCCACCCGTGGCCGCATCTACTTCAGTGATGAAGCCGGCAACGGCGAGGATGGCATCCTCGCGCTGGTGCCCGCCGAGCGCCGCCACACCCTGGTCGCACAGGCGCAGGGCAAGGGCCTGTACCACTGGGACGTGCGCATGCAGGGCCCGGACGAGACCGTGTTCTTCGCTTACTGATCGCGGCGCGGCCAACGCGCCTTCCGGCCACTCCACGCCCGCGTGCAGCGGGCGCGGGTAAGCTGTGGCCACCCAGGATGGACTGCACCGATGAGCCACTCCCCAACGCTGCTGGGCGGACTGTTCGGCGACCCTGTCGTCGATGCCGTGTTCAGTGATGAAGCACGCCTGCAGGCGATGCTGGATGTCGAACGCGCCCTCGCGCGCGCGCAGGTGCAGTGCGGGGTGATCCCCGCCGCTGCGCTGGCCCCGATCGAAGCGGCGTGCAGCGCCGATCTGTACGCGATTCCCGCGTTGTCGGCGGCGACCGCACTCGCTGGGAATCCGGCCATCCCGCTGGTCAAGGCACTCACCGCGCAGGTCAAGGCCAGCGATGCGGAGGCCGCGCGCTGGGTCCACTGGGGCGCCACCAGCCAGGACATCATCGACAGCGGCGCGGTGCTGCAGCTGCGCGCGGCGGTCAGCCACGTGCAGGCGCGCCTGCAACTGCTGTGTACCGCGCTGGCGCGGCTGGCCGAGGCCGAGCGCGGCACCGGCCTGCCCGGGCGCACGCTGCTGCAGCAGGCGGTGCCGGTCACCTTCGGCCTGAAGGCCGCCGGTTGGCTCGATGCGCTGCAGCGCAGCCAGCGTCGCCTCGATGCGCTGGCCGAAGACACCCTGGCCCTGCAGTTCGGCGGTGCCGCCGGTACGCTGGCCTCGCTGCAGACGCGTGGGCTGGACGTGGCCGAAGCGCTGGCCGCCGAGCTGCAGCTGCCGTTGCCGGCGCTGCCCTGGCATACCGCGCGTGACCGCATCGCCGAGTTCGGCAGCGTGTTCGCGCTGCTGACCGGCAGCCTGGGCAAGATCGCCACCGACATGGTGCTGCTGATGCAGTCGGAAGTTGCTGAAGCCTTCGAGCCGGCGGGCGAGGGCAAGGGCGGTTCCTCGGCGATGCCACACAAGCGCAACCCGGTCGGCTGTGTGGCGGCCATTGCCGCCGCAACGCGCGTGCCGGGCCTGCTGTCCACGTTGTTCAGCGCCCTGCCGCAGCCGCACGAGCGCGCGGCCGGGCAATGGCACGCTGAGTGGGACACCGTGCCGGAGATCGTGCGCCTGTGCGCCGGCAGCCTGGCCCAGGTGACCGTGGTGGTGCAGGGCCTGCAGCTGGACCGCGAGCGCATGCGCCAGCACCTGGACAGCCATGGTGGCCTGCTCTACGCCGAAGCCGTGGCGGTCACCCTCGGCGAGCGCATCGGCAAGCCGGCCGCGCATGCGCTGGTGGAACAGGCGGCCAAGCAGGCGCTGGCGCAGTCGCTGCACCTGCGCGAGGCGCTGGCGCAGACGCCGGAGGTCACCGCGCAGCTGTCACCCGCACAACTGGATGCCCTGTTCGCCGCCGACAGCTGGCGCGGCATGGCCGATACCTGGATCGACCGCGTGCTCGCGCGCGGCTGATCCCAACGTTCAACGCTGGAGCCCCCATGTCCTTCCTCGACCTTCCGCAGCATCGCCTGCATTACCAGACCGAAGGCCGCGCCGATGGCCCGTGGCTGACCTTCTGCAACTCGCTCGGTACCGACCTGGGCATGTGGCAGCCGCAGGTGGATGCGCTGGCCGCGCAGTACCGCATCCTGCGCTATGACCGCCGCGGCCATGGCCAGTCCACTGCGCCGCCGGGGCTGTACACCGTGGCCGAGCTGGGCGCCGACGTGCTGGCCCTGTGGGATCACCTCGGCATCGAGCGCAGCCACTTCTGCGGCCTGTCGATCGGCGGCCTGACCGGGCAGTGGCTGGGCGTGCATGCCGGCAGCCGCCTGCGTACGCTCACCGTGGCCGCCACCGCAGCGAAGATCGGCACGCTGGACGGCTGGCAGGCGCGCATCGCCCAGGTCCAGCACGATGGCCTGCTGCCGCTGGTGGATGGCACCCGCGAGCGCTGGTTCACCGCCGGCTTCGCACAGACCCATGCCAGCCAGGTGGAGGACATCCTGCAGCGCTTCCTCGCCACCAGCGTCGAAGGCTACGCCGGCTGCTGCAATGCGGTGGGCACCGCCGACTTCCGTGATGTGCTGGGCCGCATCGGCGTGCCGCTGCTGGCCATTGCCGGTGATGACGATCCGGTCTGCGTGCCGGCCGAGCTGCAGGCGATCGCCGAGGGCGTGGCGCAGGGGCGTTATGCCGCTGTAGCAGGCCGCCACATCTGCAACCTGGAATCGCCGCAGGCGTTCACTGACGCACTGGCCGCGCATCTTTCCGCGCCGCACTGAATCACTCAACAGGATGACGACGATGGACGAACAGGAACGCTACGAAGCCGGCCTTGCGGTGCGCCGCCAGGTGCTGGGCGAGGCGCATGTCGACCGCTCGCTGCAGGCGCGCACGGAATTCACGACTGAATTCCAGGATTTCATCACCCGCACGGCATGGGGCACGGTGTGGACCCGCGAGGGACTGCCGCGGCACACGCGCTCGCTGCTGACCATCGTGATGATGGTGGCGCTGGGCCATGACGAGGAATTCAAGCTGCACATCCGCGCCGCACGCAACAACGGGGTGACGCCGGAGGAGATCAAGGAAGTGCTGCTGCAGGCCGCGATCTACTGCGGCGTGCCCGCGGCCAATCACGCGTTCGCGCTGGCCAAGCCGATCCTGGAAGAGCAGGCTTCGGAGCGTTGATAAGGAATCCGCCGGGCATGGCCCGGCGCCTGTCTATTATAA
>JAFAFD010000465.1 GCA_023423675.1 Pseudomonadota bacterium
GAATGCAACACCTTTTTCCTTAATAATCCGTAACCTGCCGGTGTTTGTTCTCGTCAGCCGACAGAAATGGCCTGCAAGTCGCCCCCATCGGGAAGTCGATCCAGCCATTCACGGCCCACGTCGCTGGCCCCAGTGAGACGGACGCGCCGCCCCTGCCCTTCGATTTCCAGCGCCACCACCAGATCGGTGGGCGGCAGCGAGCCTGCGCCGCGCTCGGGCCACTCGACCAGCCACAGCACCGCACTGCCCTCGTCCAGACCCAGGAAATCCAGCTCGCCGGCCTGGCCGATGCGGTACAGGTCCAGGTGCCACGCTTCGCCGCCACTGGACAGCGGATAGCGCTCGACCAGGGTGTAGGTAGGGCTGCGGATCGCACCCTGCACGCCGAGCGCGCGCAGCAGTGCACGCGCGGTGGTGGATTTGCCGGCGCCGAGGTCACCCCGCAGTTCGACCAGCGCCTGCGGGGGCCGGGTGGCGGCCAGCCATTGGCCCAGCAGTTCGGTGGCTTCGCTGTCGGCCAGGAAGAATTCAGTCATTGCAGGGGTTCCGGGTTGGCCAGCCGCCGCAGGGGCACCAGCAGATCAGTGGGAAGCAGGCCACGCGCGCCATCGAGGGCAGCGACATCGCCAGCCAGCGCATGCAGCAGCGCGCCACACGCGGCGGCATCGAAGGCATCCAGGCCCTGCGCGCGCAGGCTGACGATGATGCCGGTCAGCAGATCACCCATGCCACCGACGGCCATGCCGGGGTTGCCGGCGGCGATCAGGCGCGGGGTGCAGCCGGGAGCGGCGACGATGCTGCCAGCGCCCTTCAGCACCACCACGGCGTGGTAGCGCTCGGCCAGCGCCTGGGCGCAGCGGTAGCGATCGGCCTGGATCTCGGCCGTGGTGCATTCCAGCAGACGCGCGGCCTCACCCGGGTGCGGGGTCAGGATGGCATCGGGCAGCGCGCGAGGGTCGCGGGCCAGCAGGTTCAGCGCATCGGCATCGAGCACCAGCGGCTTGCCACAGGCCAGCACGCGCGCGAACAGGGCACGCGCCCAGTCGTCCTGGCCCAGGCCGGGGCCGATCGCCACGACCTTGGCCTTCTCAAGCAGGCCGGGCAGCGCGTCGCCATCTTCCAGCGCATGCACCATGGCCTCGGGCAGGCGCGCCAGCAGCGGACCGACGTGGTCGCCGCGGGTGCCGATGCTGAGCAGTCCGGCACCGGCGCGCAGGCCAGCCTCGGCAGCCAGGGCAATGGCGCCACCGCTGCCGTGGTTGCCGCCCACGCACAGCACATGGCCGGATTCGCCCTTGTGGGTATTGGCGCGGCGCGGCTTCAGCAATGCCGGCAAGCGCGCACCCGTCCAGTGCTCGGCTGCCGCCGAAACGTCCTGCCACGCCGCCTTGGGCAGCTGCAGCGCGGCCAGCGCGGGTTCGCCTGCGTGCTCCAGCGCGTCGCCGGTGTACAGGCCGCGGTGCGGCACGATGAACTGCAGGGTCAGCGCTGCGCGCACCGCGACGCCCGGCACCGTGCCACGGTCGGCGTCGACGCCGCTGGGCACATCCAGTGCGAATACCGGTGCGTCCTGTGCGTTCAGTGCTTCGATCACGGTCTGTGCTGCACCCTCCGGCGCCCGGTCGAAACCCAGCCCGAACAGGCCATCCACCCAGATATCGGCCGCGGGCAGCGTTCCGTCGAATTCCGCCAGGGTTCCCCCGACGGACTTGAAATCCGATGTTGCCCGTTGCGCCAACGCGGTGGCTGGCGGTTTGCCCGGCAGGGTCAGCGCCGTTACCCGGCGCCCGGCCAGCAGCGCATGCCGCGCCAGCACCAGGCCGTCGCCGCCGTTGTTGCCGCTGCCCACCACCACGCCCACGTTCAGCGCCTGTGGCCAGTGCCGCAGCAGGCGCTGCCAGGCAGCCAGCCCGGCCTGGGCCATCAGCTCCCAGCCACCATCGCCCGCCAGCGCCGAGGCCTGGGCATCCAGCGCACGCGCAGCAGCGGAATCAAACAGATCGGCAAGGTTGGCCATGCGGAGATTTTATACTGGTGCGCATGTTCCCCGCCCCTGCCCCCCTCGATCCGGCCCTGGCCGTGCAGCGCATCCGCGAACTCGCCCGTGCGCACGGCTTCCAGCGCTGCGGCATCGCCGGCATCGAGCTGGGCGAAGATGAGGCGCACCTGGCCGACTGGCTGGGCAAGGGCCTGTACGGGACGATGGACTGGATGGCCCGCCACGGCACCCTGCGCGCGCGCCCGGCAGAACTGCTGCCGGGCACCGTGCGGGTGATTTCGGTGGGCATGGATTACAGCCACAAGGACGACACCGAAGCCTGGGCGACCCTGGCCGATCCCGGCCGCGCCTATGTCGCCCGCTACGCGCTGGGCCGCGATTACCACAAGCTGATGCGCAACCGGCTGCAGAAGCTGGCCACGCAGATCAACGATGAAGTGGCGCCGCTCGGCTACCGCGTGTTCGTCGATTCGGCGCCGGTGCTGGAACGTGCGCTGGCGCGCAACGCCGGGCTCGGCTGGATCGGCAAGCACACCTGCCTGATCGACCGTCACGGCGGCTCGTGGTTCTTCATCGGCGAGATCTACATCGACATCCCGCTGCCGATCGACGCGCCGGCCACCGCGCACTGCGGCACCTGTACGCGCTGCATCGATGTCTGCCCCACCCAGGCCATCATCGCCCCGCAGCGGCTGGACGCGCGGCGCTGCATTTCCTACCTGACCATCGAGCACGACGGCACCATTCCCGAAGACATGCGGCCGCTGATCGGCAACCGCATCTACGGCTGCGACGACTGCCAGCTGGTCTGCCCCTGGAACAAGTTCGCCAAGCGCACCGACGAAGCCGATTTCCGCGCGCGCAACAATCTCGACACCGCGCGCCTGGACCAGCTGTTCGCCTGGGATGAAGCCGAATTCCTGCGCCGCACCGAAGGCAGCCCGATCCGCCGCAGCGGCCACGAGCGCTGGCTGCGCAACATCGCCGTGGCGCTGGGCAACGCACCGGCCTCGACCGAGGCACTGGCCGCCCTGCAGACCCGCGTCGACGATCCCTCACCCGTGGTGCGCGAGCACGTGCAGTGGGCGCTGGCCCAGCACGGCGCGCGCTGACGTGCGATCCTGAGCGCCCTGCTCCGCCCGTCACCGCCGTACCCATGCAGCCACGCAACAACGACGTCCTCACCCCCAGCCAGCTCAACACCCTGGCCCGCGACCTGCTGGAAGGCAGCTTCCCGGCGATCTGGGTCGAAGCCGAGCTGGGCAGCGTCGCCCGCCCCGCGTCCGGGCACCTGTATTTCACCCTGAAGGATGCGCGCGCACAGCTGCGCGCAGCGATGTTCCGGATGAAGGCGCAGTACCTGAAGTTCGTGCCGCGCGAAGGCATGCGCGTGCTGGTACGCGGCAAGGTGACGCTGTACGACGCGCGTGGCGAGTACCAGATGGTGCTGGACCACATGGAGGAGGCCGGCGAAGGCGCACTGCGCCGTGCCTTCGAGGAACTGAAGGCACGCCTGGAGGCCGAAGGCCTGTTCGAACCGGCGCGCAAGCGGCCGATGCCGGCGCACGTGCAGCGCCTGGCGGTGATCACCTCGCCCACCGGCGCCGCCGTGCGCGACGTGCTGAGCGTGCTGGCCCGCCGTTTTCCGCTGCTGGAAGTGGACCTGCTGCCGACCCTGGTCCAGGGCAGCACGGCCGCCGCGCAGATCACCCGCCTGCTGCAGGCTGCCGATGCCAGCGGCCGCTACGACGTGATCCTGCTGACCCGCGGTGGTGGTTCGCTGGAAGACCTGTGGGCGTTCAATGACGAGGCGCTGGCGCGGGCAATCGCCGCCAGCGGCACACCGGTTGTCTCGGCGGTGGGCCACGAAACCGACTTCAGCCTGAGCGACTTCGCCGCCGACCTGCGCGCACCGACACCGTCGGTGGCAGCCGAATTGCTGGTACCGGACCAGCGCGAACTGACCCTGCGCCTGCGCCGCACGGCCGCGCGCATGGTGCAGCTGCAGCGGCACACGATGCAGCAGGCGATGCAGCGCGCCGACCGCGCCCTGCTGCGCCTGAACGCGCAGAGCCCGCAGGCGCGCCTGGACCTGCTGCGCCGCCGCCAGCTCGACCTCGGCCGTCGCCTGCATGCGGCCTTCAACCGGCAGCAGGAGCGCCGTGCGGCGCGCCTGCGCCATGCAGCAGCGGTGCTGCGCGGTCACCACCCGCAGCGCCAGCTGGACGAGATGCAGCGGCGCCTGACGGCCCTGCGCGGTCGCCCGCAGGCGGCACTGCAGCGCCTGCTGCAACGTGATGCCCTGCGCCTGCGCGGGCTGGCGCGCTCGCTGGAAGCGGTAAGCCCGCTGGCAACGGTGGCACGTGGTTACAGCATCCTGACCCGCAGTGACGACGGCACGCTGGTGCGTGAGGTTGGCCAGGTACAGGCCGGCGATGCGCTGCAGGCACGCGTCGGTGACGGCGTGATCGACGTGCTGGTCAAATAAGGGGTGTGTTTGGCAGGGCTTGCAGCCCTGCACCTGCTCACTGCAACGGCAACGGCCAGAGCCAGAGCGGCATTCCGTGGGATGGCGGGGCACTGTGGGTTTGCGGGGACGCCGTAAACCCATCCATGGGGACTTGGTCGCGCCAGCCATGGCGCTCACACCCCGCAAACC
>JAFAFD010000030.1 GCA_023423675.1 Pseudomonadota bacterium
GCGGCTGTTCGCTCGCCGGGCATGGCCCGGCGCTACCGCCTATGCCGGCGCGTGCGTCGCCAGCATCTGCCGGAACAGGCCGTCCAGCCAGGCGGCGTCGCCGTGCCCTGCAGGCAGCTGCGGCCCCTCGGCGCGCTCGGCCAGGCTGGCGTCGATGTAGTCGCTGATGGCCGCGATGCGCGGGCCGGCGGCGACCTCGGCACTGGCACGCTTGACCACCAGCAGCGCGTCAATGGCCTCGCGCACCGCACCCTGCGGCAGCAGGCGCTCCAGCAGGTCTTCGAAAGCCATCGGCGGCGGCGTGCGTTCGTGCTCGATCCACTGGCAGGCCAGCAGCGGGCGCAGCACGTACAGGTACTTCTTGGTACGCACGGTTTCGCCGCGCAGGTAGCCGCGATGGTTGGAGCGCGCCATGTTGAAGTAGTGCCACCACGTGCCCAGCGGTGAGTAGAAGCGCTCGGCGGCCTCCCACAGGCAGGCAACGGCCTTGGCATCGTGCTGGTAGATGATCGGCGAGCGCAGCCACTCGATCAGCGTCGGGTTGGACTTGGACACCAGCCGCAGCGCCTTGCGCAGGTCCCAGCCACTGACATCCAGCTCGTCATCGATCGGCAGCTCGATCACATCGCGCTGCGCTTCACCGGGGCCGGTGGCCTCGTTGACGCTCAGGTACCACGGTTGGCGATGCACGTAGATGAAGCGCGCGTCGTAATCACTGTCCGGCGAGGAAAACCCCCAGCCGCGGCTGCCGGATTCGCAGGCCAGCAGTACGCGCACATCGTGCGTGCGTTCGATGTCGGCCAGGGTAGCGAGGATGGCGGCGCGCTTGTCCGGCGCGATCGGGTGGATGTCGTCCATGCAGTGCGGATTCGTAGAGTCGAGCGTGCTCGACTGTAACGCACGCGTGGCCCATGCATGCGTGCCGACCAACGGTCGGCACCTACCAGAGCCGGTAGTTACGCCACGCGGCCGCGGCGGGCGCGTTCCAGGTGCACCAGCAGCAGCGAGATCGCGGCCGGGGTCATGCCGGGAATGCGCTGTGCCTGGCCGATGGTCTGCGGGCGCACGCGTTCCAGCTTCTGCAGCACTTCGGCCGACAACCCACGCACGCCGGCGTAGTCGAAGCCTTCGGCGATCGGCGTCGCCTCGTGGCGCTGCTGGCGTTCGATCTCGTCACGCTGGCGGTCCAGGTAGCCGGCGTACTTCACGCCGATCTCGACCTGCTCGGCCACCTTGCCATCGGCCACCGCCGGGCCCAGCGACGGCACCTGCATCAGCTGCGCGTAGTCCAGTTCGGGGCGCTTGATCAGGTCCAGCACGTTGGTTTCGCGGCTGACCGCCACGCCCAGGGTCTCCTGCACTTCGCGGCCCAGCGCATTGGCCGGGGTCGCCCACAGCGCACCCAAGCGCGCGCGCTCGGCGGCCACTGCGGCCTGCTTGGTCTCGAAGGCGCTCCAGCGGCGGTCATCGACCAGGTCCATCTCGCGGCCGGTCGGGGTCAGGCGCTGGTCGGCGTTGTCCTCGCGCAGCTGCAGGCGGTACTCGGCGCGGCTGGTGAACATGCGGTACGGCTCGTTGGTGCCGTGGGTGATCAGGTCATCCACCAGCACGCCCAGGTACGCTTCGTCGCGGCGCGGGCACCAGCCGTCCAGCCCGCGCACCTGGCGCGCAGCGTTGAGGCCGGCGAGCAGGCCCTGTGCGGCGGCTTCTTCATAGCCGGTGGTGCCGTTGATCTGGCCAGCGAAGAACAGGCCGTCGACCAGCTTGGTTTCCAGCGAAGCCTTCAGCCCGCGCGGATCGAAGAAGTCGTACTCGATGGCGTAGCCGGGGCGGGTGATGTGCGCGTTCTGGAAGCCGCGGATGCTGCGCACCATCGCCAGCTGCACGTCGAACGGCAGCGAGGTGGAGATGCCGTTGGGGTAGATCTCGACGATGCCCAGGCCTTCGGGTTCGACGAAGATCTGGTGGCTGGCCTTCTCGGCGAAGCGCACCACCTTGTCCTCGATGGACGGGCAGTAGCGCGGGCCGATGCCCTCGATCTGGCCGCTGTACAGCGGCGAGCGGTGCAGGGCGTCGCGGATGATCTGGTGGGTCTGCTCGGTGGTGTGGGTGATCCAGCAGCTGACCTGCTGCGGATGCTCGTCCACCGAGCCGAGGAAGGACATCACCGGGCGCGGCGTGTCGCCGGGCTGCTCGTCCATCACGCTGTAATCCAGCGAGCGGCCATCGATGCGCGGCGGCGTGCCGGTCTTCAGGCGGTCGACCTGAAACGGACGCTCGCGCAGGCGCGCGGCCAGCGTGGTGGCCGGCGGGTCGCCCATGCGGCCGGCGGCGTACTGGGTCGGGCCGACGTGGATCTTGCCAGCCAGGAAGGTACCGGCGGTCAGCACCACGGCCTCGGCGTCGAAGCGCAGGCCGGTCTGGGTGATGACCCCGCGCACGGCGTCGCCTTCGATGACCAGGTCATCGACGGCGGCCTGGAACACGGTCAGGTTGGCCTGGCCTTCGACGATGGCGCGGATCGCCATGCGGTACAGGTTGCGGTCGGCCTGGCAGCGGGTCGCGCGCACGGCCGGGCCCTTGGAGGCGTTGAGCGTGCGCCACTGGATGCCGGCGCGGTCGGCGGCATGCGCCATCGCACCGCCGAGGGCGTCGATTTCCTTGACCAGGTGGCCCTTGCCGATGCCGCCGATGGCCGGGTTGCAGCTCATCGCGCCCACGGTGTCGATGTTGTGGGTCAGCAGCAGGGTGCGCACGCCGGTACGGGCCGCGGCCAGCGCGGCCTCGGTGCCGGCGTGGCCACCGCCGATGACGATGACGTCGTAACGATGGAAGGACTGGGTCATGGGGGCAGGTCAGCAGGGGACGGGCGCGGCCGGAGCGGCGCCGGGGTGGCGATTTTAGCGCCATTCGGAGGGGGGCGACGGGCCCGGATCGGGGCCGGGATGAAATCCGCCCTAAAGTTGGCAGGATTTTTGCAGATAACCCAATAGCACCCATCGTGGCTGGCGCCGTAGGCGCCGTTGACCGGAATTGGAACAGGGGCCGGTACAGGCGCACGATGGGGAAGCAGGGGGCCGGTGGTCGGGGGACTGCCGGCCCCGGTTTTTTGTTGGTTTTCCGGGAAAGGCCCATACACGCCATGCG
>JAFAFD010000138.1 GCA_023423675.1 Pseudomonadota bacterium
ACTGCTGCGCGATGGCAGCGTCCTCGGCGCGGTTACCGCCGAAGGCCGCGCGTTGAAGGGCTGCAACGTGCACCCGCTGGGGGCGATGCGCTACCACGCCATCGCCTCGCCGGCCTTCGCCCGCCGCTGGTTCGGCAAAGGCATGCAGGCCGGTGCGCTGGCCGTGGCGCCGATGATCGTGTTCAACCGCAAGGATGAACTGCAGGCGCGCTTCATGCGCCGCCTGACCCGCGCGCGGCTTCAGCCGCCGGTGCACTACCTGCCCTCCTCCACCGGCTTCGTCGAAGCCGCCGCGCGCGGACTGGGCTGGTGCCTGGCGCCGGAAACGCTGATCGCGCCGGCGCTGGCTGCCGAGAGCGTAGTTGTGCTGGAACCAGACCGATGGCTGGATGTGCCGCTGTACTGGCAGCATGCCGCGGTGCGTTCCAGCACGCTGCAGCAGATCACCCAGGCGCTGCGCAGCGCCGCGGAGGGTTGTCTGCGCTGAAGCCCCTGCAACGTGCACCGCGCCGACATCAGCTTCACGGCACATCCACTAGTTTTTGCCGGACTCTTTACGGATGACGGACCCGACGTGCACCTGCAACGTCCCTGCCCGCGACGGCACCGCGCACGTTGGCCGCTGCTGGCCTGCGCCACGCTGCTGACGGCCACCAGCGTCGCGCAGACGGCGGCCGCCCCAGCCACGGCCCCTGCCCTCCAATGGGAACAGGCTCGGCAGCGGCTGGAACAGGTTTCCGATGCGCTGGCGGCGGCCGATGCCGGTGTGCGCAACAAGCAGGAACTGCAGGAAGCCACGCGCCTGCTGCGCCTGCCCGAGATCACCGGCGAAGTGCGCCGCCTGCAGTTCCAGAAGACCCTCACCCTGCCATTGGGCTCGCTGGCACCGGTGGCCGAAGCCTATGGCATCGATTCGCCGCTGAGCTTCACTGAACGCGACTGGCGCACCCGCCCGGTGGTGACCGCAGTGCTGCCGTTGTACACCGGCGGCGTGATCCCGGCGGCGCAACGTGCGGCCAGCGCCGCGAGTGAACAGGCCAGCGCCGAACGCGAGGCGCAGCGCCAGTCGCTGACCGTGCAGCTGGCCCAGGCCTATTTCGGCCAGCGCCTGGCCGAACAGGCAGTGGACGTACGCCGCGACGTGCGCGACGGCCTCAACCGCCACCTGTCCGATGCGGAGAAACTGGAACGCGAGGGCTTCGCTACCCGCGCACAGCGCCTGCAGGCCACAGTGGCCCGCGACAAGGCCGAGCGTGAGTACCAGAAAACCCTCAACGACCTCGCCACGTTGCAGGCCGCGCTGGCCACCCTGCTGCGCAGCGGTGGCGAGGTGCGCCCGCTGTCGCCGCTGTTCGTGCAGCGCGCGCCGCTGGAACCGGTGGCCAGCTTCGAACGCACCGCGCAGGCACGACAGCCGCAGATCCGCCGCCTGCAGGCGATGGTTGCCCAGGCCGAACAGGGCGTGCGCGTGCAGCAGGCCAAGTTGAAGCCGCAGATCTTCGCCTTCGGCCAGTACGACTTCCGCCGCCGCGATGAAATGCTGACCGACCCGGACTGGGCCTTCGGCATCGGCCTGAAATACACCTTCCTGTCGCCCAGTTCGCGGCCGGCGCAGATCAGTGCGGCACGCGCGCAGCAGGAACAGGCCGAAGCCGGCCTGCGCGAAGCCGAGAACCAGGTCGCCCTCGGCGTGCGCAAGGCATGGAACGAACTGGAAAGCGCGCGCCAGCAGTTCGTGCTGCTGGACAGCAGCATCGCCCAGGCACAGGAAAACCTGCGCCTGCAGGAGCTGGCCTTCCGCGAGGGCCAAGCGACGTCGCTGGATGTGATCGACGCGCGGCTGGGCCTGGGTGGCGCCCGTGTCGAACGCGCACAGGCCGCCTACCAGTACGACATCGCGCTGGCGCAACTGTTGGAAGTGAGTGGACAGATGGACCGTTTCGAAGACTACCGGCGCCGTGCGGACGAGGTGATCGACCATGAGTGACGTGCTGCACGACGAATCCACCACGCCGCCCGGCAAGCGCCGCGTGGGCAGCATCCTGGTGGTGGTGCTGCTGGCCGTGGTGGTGCTGGGCCTGTGGCTGGCTTGGCGCCGGCCGGCCGACCAGATCCAGGGCATGGCCGACGCCGATACCCTCAACGTCGCCGCCAAGATCACTGCGCGCGTGGCCGAACTGAAGGTGCGCGAGGGCGACCGCGTGCAGGCCGGACAGATCGTGTTCCTGCTCGACAGCCCGGAAGTGGCGGCCAAGGAACAGCAGGCACACGGTGCCCTGGCCGCTGCGCAGGCAGTGGCCGACAAGGCCGACGAGGGCGCGCGCAGCGAGGACATCCGCGCCGCCGAAGCCAACTGGAAGCGGGCCGAGGCCGGTGCCACCCTGGCCGAAGCGACTGCGCGCCGCGTGCAGAACCTGTTCAACGAAGGGGTGATGACCCGGCAGAAGCGCGATGAGGCGCAGGCCCAGGCCACCAGTTCGCGCGAACTGGCCCGCGCGGCGCGCGCGCAGTACGACATGGCGCTGGCCGGGGCACGCGAGCAGGACAAGCGTGCGGCGCAGGGCCAGGTACAGCAGGCGCAGGGTGCGGTGGCCGAGGTCAACGCTGCACGCGCCGAAGTGGAAGGGCGCGCACCGGTGGCCGGCGAGATCAACAAGCGCATGGCCGATCCCGGCGAACTGGTGCCGGCGGGCTATCCGGTGTTCACCCTGGTCGACATCGACCGCATGTGGGTGTCGATGAACCTGCGCGAGTCGCAGATGCAGGGCCTGAAGGTCGGCAGCATGCTGCGTGGCAGCATCCCGGCACTCGACCAGGACGCCGAATTCCAAGTGTATTTCATTAACCCGGCCGGCGACTACGCCACCTGGCGCACCACCCGCCAGTCCTCCGGCTACGACGTCCGCAGCTTCGAGGTGCGGGTGCGCCCGGTACGCCGCATCGAGGGCTTCCGCCCTGGCATGAGCGTGCTGTTCGCATGGCCCCCGCACTGAACCCGGGCAACGGCAGCTTTGCGGCGTCGTGGCGGCGCGAACTGCACACGCTGCGCGGCAATCGGGCCGATCTGCTGCTGGTCACTGCGCTGCCGCTGCTGATGCTGGTGCTGATGGCGTGGATGTTCAGCCCCGCGGTGATGCGCGATGTGCCGATTGCCGTGGTCGACCTCGACCACAGCAGCGACAGCCGCCTGCTGCTGCGCATGCTCGACGCCAGCCCCGGCGTGCGCGTGGCCAGCCAGCCGGTGGACATGGAGGAGGCCCATGCGCAGCTGCGCCGGCTGCAGGTCTACGCCATCGTGCTGGTACCACGCGATGTCACCCGGCAGGCGCTGCGTGGTCAGCAGGGCACGGTGTTCGCCTATTACAACGCCACCTACATGACCACCGGCCAGTCCGCCGCGCGTGACATCGGTGATGCGGTGGCCGCGTGGAATGCACGCCTTTTGCGCGAACGCATCGGCCTGCAGGTCGGCCCCGGCAAGCTGCGCGCGGCGCCGATCGCCGTGCAGTCGGACATCCTCTACAACCCTGCGCGCAGCTACGAGCTGTTCCTGCTGCCGCTGATCTTCCCCGCCGTGCTTTCACTGGTGCTGGCGCTTGCAGTGGCCGGCAGCCTGGGCCGCGAGATCCGCGATGGCACCCTGCCCGGCTGGCTGGGGCGTACGCCGTGGCCGGCCCTCGCCGGCAAGATCGCGCCGTATGTCCTGCTGTTTTCGCTGTATGGAGCGCTGGGCGTGGCCTACCTGGCCTGGTTGCGCGGCGACGGCATCGCCGGCAGCGTGCTGCTGCTGCTGCTCGGCCAGCCGCTGTTCTACCTGGCCACCGCGGCCTACGCCCAGTTCTTCGTCGGCGTTACCCGTGACATGGGCACGGCGCTGTCAACCGTCGGTCTCAGCATCGGCACGGCCCTGGCGTTTTCCAGCGCCACGTTCCCGGTCATCGACGCACCGCTGTTCACCCGCATCTGGCACCTGCTGCTGCCGCTCAGCGCCTACATCAAGCTGCAGACCCAGCAGCAGTTCGTCGGTGCGCCGCTGGCGGTGTCGCTGTGGCCGCTGGCCACGCTGCTGCTGATGATTATCATCGCCGGTGGCCTCGGTGGCTGGCGCCTGC
>JAFAFD010000140.1 GCA_023423675.1 Pseudomonadota bacterium
GCCAAGAAGGCGGCGGCAACCCGGGCACGCAAGACGGCGGCACGTAAGACGGCAGCGAAGAAGGCTGCCCGAACGCGTTCCAGAAATTGACCATCACCCGGGCAACCCCGCCCGCACCTGCAGCGTCAGGTGCGGGATCTGTGCCGCGCTACCGGCTTTCGCAGGAATGACGCGGGCGGTCTGCGCACGCCGCCTCAGCGGGGCGGCCCCGACGTCGCTGAGGCGGTTGGCATCGGCAAGGTAACCGCCTGCAGCGTGCGCACCGCCGCGATCGGAATGGCTTCGGCACGCCACTGCTGCGGCCACCAGACGAACAGGAACGCGCTGCTGGAACCGAGCAGGCGCGCAGTGCCTGGCGACGTCGCACGGTCGCCGTTAAACTGCAGGCGGATCACTTCGCCACTACCGGCGTTGCGGATCTGCTCCCCGCGCACCGCCACGTAGTTCGCCGCGCCCAGTGCCATGAAGGCGGCTACGGCTGCGGCCAGGGTCATCGCGGTCAGCGGGCACCGGCCTGCGTTCTCCCATATGGAGGAGTGAAGACCGAGCGGCAACGGCTGTACGACATCGGCGACAGCGCGACTCACCTGCTCTGCCATCCAGAGACACTCGTGGCTCAGGCACACCGATGAAGGCAGTGCACGTCGCACAGTTTGTCGTAAACGGCTTTATCCCGTGCAGAGCAATCCGGAAGTCATCTGGCACTGCTGATCGCCGTCAGGGCCTCTTCGCTGGGCTCCCTCAAGGACAGATCATCGACATCCACCACCCTGTAGCTTCGCTCGGTGGTAGCGGCTACGCTGATTGACCCACTGACAGGGATAGTTGAGATGAAGAATGTGAACCGAGTTCTGGCCACCAGCGCGCTGATGCTTGTACTGGCGGCATGCAGCAGTTCCCAGACCGCCAACAAGGGCAATTTCGGCAAGGCTATTCAGAAATATCTTGATACCAAGAACGGGCTCTGCGCTGCTTTGCCCGCGCGGCAACTCCCCTTCAAACTGGCCAACGATGGCAGCTTGGGAGAGCGCGCGCGCCTGCAGGCCAACGCCTTGGTCGAGGCCGGATTGCTGAGCCGCCAAGCATCTGAAATGAAATCGATGTTTGGCACATCGACCGTACCGGCTGGCGAATACGCGCTTACATCCAAAGGAAAGAAGTTCCTGGTAGAAGGCGGCGCAGAAACAATTGCAGGTCAAGCAGCGTTCTGCACCGGCAAGTTCAGGGTGACAGAGGTGCACACCTTTACCGAGCCCAGCGAGATGATGGGCGTGAAATTGTCTCAGGTGAACTTCCGCTACAAGGTCGAAGATGCGGACAGCTGGGCCAGATCGAAAGATGTCCAGGCCAGCTACCGAAACCTCGCGGATCAGGCCAAGGACGAAATCGATGGCAAAGCGACGCTCGTGCTGACCAACGACGGCTGGATGCACGAGCGCTTGTTCAAGCGCTGAGGTCTTATCGGTCGGCACGGCACTTTGCCGTGCCGACTCGGTGACGCTCAGGCCGCGCGCGCCACCACGGCGCGGGCTGCACCGTCCTGCTCGATCTGGAACACCGACACCGAGGTGGTCAGCGCGTTGGCCTGCTCTTCCAGCGCGCGGCTGGCCGCGGTCGCCTCTTCCACCAGGGCGGCGTTCTGCTGGGTCACCTGGTCCATCTGCACCACCACCTGGTTGACCTGTTCGATGCCCGCGGCCTGTTCCTTGCTGGCCGCAGCGATGTCGCTCATCAGCTGGTTGGTGCGCGAACTGGCGTGGGCCAGGCGGGCGATCGCCGCTTCGGACTGCACGGTCACGGCCAGCCCGCTCTGCACCTTGGCGGCGGCATCCTCGATCAGTTCCTTGATCTCCTTGGCGGCCACACCCGCACGCTGCGCCAGAGTGCGCACTTCACTGGCGACCACGGCAAAACCCCGGCCCTGCTCACCGGCACGCGCCGCTTCCACCGCAGCGTTCAGCGCCAGGATGTTGGTCTGGAACGCGATGCCGTCGATCACCGTGGAGATCTCCGAGATGCGCGCCGAGGACTGGTCGATCTCACCCATCACCGTTGCCATCTGCGCCATCGCCTGCTCGGTTTCGCGCACGGCCGCACCGGCCGCATGCGCTTCGCTGTCGGCCTGGCGGGCCAGGTCGGCGTTCTGGCGCACAGTGGAGGTCAGCTCTTCCATCGAAGCGGCGGCTTCTTCCAGGTTCGCTGCCTGCTGCTCGGTACGGCGCGAGAGGTCGCTGTTGCCGGCGGCCAGTTCCTGCGCGGCGTTGTTGATGCTGTCGGCCGCCACCTGGATGCCACGGACGATGCCGGTCAGCTGCGTCGTGGTGGTGTTGGCATCGTCGCGCATGCGGGCGAACACACCCTCGTAGTCACCGTCCATGCGCGCGGTCAGGTTGCCGTGCGAGATCGCGCGCAGCACGTCGGAGACATCGGCGATGCTGGCCTGCGAGCTGGCCATCATTGCGTTGAGGTGTTCGACCATCGCGCGGTACTGGAACTGGAACGCCTCGGCATCGCCGCGCACGCTGAAATCACCCGCGCCAGCGGCCCGGGCCAGCGTGTCGATCTGGGCGCTGATCGCCATCAGGCTCTGCTTCACCGCGGCCAGGGTGCGGGTGAACGCGCCCTTCTCGCCGGGATACTGCGGCAGGTCGCGGCTGAGATCGCCGATCGCGTAGCGCTGCATGACTTCGGCCATCAGCAGTTCCACCTGCACGTGCGATTCCACCAGGCTGTTGGTGGCCTGCACCATGCGGCCGAAATCGCCGGGGAAGGCGCTGGCATCCATGCGGTAGCCGATGGCACCGGCCTCGTGCTGCTCGGCCATCTGCAGCTGCGCGCCGATGGCGGCCTGCACGCTCTGCCGCACGCTGCCCATGGCCTCGCCCAGCTGGGTCAGTTCATCGCGGCCACCCAGGTGGAAGGACTGGTCCAGCTCACCCTTGGAGAGCCGCTGTGCCAGCTGCACCGCACGCGCCAGCGGGCCGGTCAGGCTGCGGCCGATCATCACCGAGGCGGCGATGCCGACTAGCAGCGCTACGCCGCCCAGCACCAGCAGCTGCAGCAGGCTGCGCTCGCCGAGACGGATCGCTTCGGCGGCCGCCTCGCGGCTTTCCTTCTCTTCGAAGGCCACGCCATCGGCCAGCGCCTTGTTCCAGCCATT
>JAFAFD010000166.1 GCA_023423675.1 Pseudomonadota bacterium
GAGCCGGGCCTGGTGGTGCACGCGGCCGGCTGGCCGCTGGACAACGACACCTACGGTGGCGCGTTCCTGTACCACGCCGACGGCGGCAAGGTCGCCGTGGGCTATGTGGTCGGGCTGGACTACAAGAACCCGTGGCTGAGCCCGTTCGAGGAATTCCAGCGCTTCAAGACCCACCCGTCCATCCGCAAGCACCTGGAAGGCGGCACCCGCATCGGCTACGGCGCGCGCGCCATCACCGCCGGTGGCCTGATGTCGCTGCCGAAGACGGTGTTCCCCGGTGGCGCGCTGGTCGGCTGCGAGGCCGGCTATCTCAACGTCAGCCGCATCAAGGGCAGCCACGCCGCGATCAAGACCGGCATGCTGTGCGCCGATGCGGCCTTCGATGCGCTGGCCGCCGAGCGCCAGCACGATGAACTGGATGCCTACCCGAAGGCGTTCGAAGCCAGCTGGCTGTTCACCGAGCTGCAGCAGGCCAAGAACTTCAAGCAGTGGTTCAAGAAGGGCCAGACCGTGGCCACGCTGATGACCGGCATCGAGCAGTGGCTGCTGCCCAAGCTGGGCGTGCGCAACCCGCCGTGGACCCTGCGCCACAGCACCCCGGACCACGCCTGCCTGGAACCGGCGGCCAAGCACACGCGCATCGCCTATCCCAAGCCCGACGGCGTGCTGACCTTCGATCGTCTCAGCTCGGTGTTCCTGAGCAGCACCAACCACGACGAGAACCAGCCCAGCCACCTGACGCTGAAGGACGCCAGCGTGCCGGTGCAGGTGAACCTGGCCGAGTACGCCGGCCCGGAAGCGCGCTACTGCCCGGCCGGTGTGTACGAATACGTCGGCGAAGGTGACAGCGCGCGCCTGCAGATCAACGCGCAGAACTGCGTGCACTGCAAGACCTGCGACATCAAGGACCCCACCCAGAACATCGTCTGGGTGACCCCGCAGGGCGGCGGCGGCCCGAACTACTCGGGCATGTGATGAGGCCGGGCTGCGACCGCATGTCGCAGCCCGCCGCCGCGGGCACACCGTTATCCTGCCCGCCCATGCGCGCCCTTCGCCTGCCCCTGCTGCTGACGTTCGTCCTGGTGGCCAGCGCCTGCCAGCGCACGCCATCGGAACCGCTGACGCCAGCACAGGCGCGGCTGCAGGCGCAGCAACAGGCCTTTGAAATCTGCGCCGGCTGCCACACGGTCAAGGCCGGCGGCATCCATCGCTTCGGCCCCAACCTGCACGGGGTCATCGGCCGCCGTGCCGGCAGCCTGCCCGACTACGCGTATTCGGACGGCATGCGCCGCGCCGGCTTCGTGTGGAGCGCGCAGACCCTGGATACCTTCCTGCAGTCGCCCACCCACGTGGTGCCGGGCACGCGCATGTACAACGCCTTCCCCAGCGCCGAACGCCGCGCCCTGGTAATCGCCTACCTGCAGGAACAGGCTTCGCAGTAGCCGGCCACTCAGCCTGCCAGCCGTTGCAGCTGCTGCTGCAGGTGCTGCACGAACTGGCCGACCTGCTGCAGCACCGGTGCCGCGTCGGCATCGCTGGCCTGCTGCAGCTGCTGTTCCAGCGCCGCCGCGCGCTCGGCCAGGCCACGCGCGCCCACCGACCCCAACGCGCCGCCCATGCGGTGCAGCTGCTGGATCGCACTGGCGCGGTCACCTTCGCCCAGCGCCCGCTGCAGCTGCGCGATGTCCGCCGCGCTGGCCTGCAGCAGGCTGTCGCGCAGCTGGGTGGCCACCTGCAGTGAGCCGAAGCGCTGCTGCAGGGCGGCCAGGTCAGGCAGTTCCAGCGCGGGCGCGTCGTCGCTGGCCCGTGCCGGTGCTTCCGCCGTCGGCTCCGCCTCCAGTGCCGCCGCCTGCGGCAACCAGCGCAGCAGTGCCTGCCGCAGCGTGGCCAGCGACAGCGGCTTGGCCAGCACGTCGTCCATGCCGGCATCGCGGCAGCGGCGTGCATCATCGTTGAGCACGCTGGCGGTCAGCGCCAGGATCGGCAGGCGCGGCTGACCGTTGCGGCTTTCGCGTTCACGCAGCAGGCGGGCGAAGGCGAAGCCATCCAGCACCGGCATGCGGCAGTCGGTGATCACCAGGTCGAACGTCTCCACCGACAGGCGGTCCAGCGCCTGCTGGCCGTCGTCCACCAGCACATGCGGCACGCCCAGCTGCTGCAGGCGCCAGGCCATCATCGCCTGGTTGGTGGGATGGTCCTCCACCACCAGCACGCGGGCCTCGCGCAGCGCCGGCGGCAGCAGCGCGGTCTGTTCCTGTTCGGACAGCAGCGCCTGCACGTCATCGGCCCGCGCCTCCACCAGCGACAGCAGCACCTCCACCCGCGTGCCCTGGCCCAGCACGCTGTGCAGGGAAATCTCGCCGCCCATCTTCTGCACCAGGCGGTGGCAGATGCTCAGGCCCAGCCCGGTACCACCGTGCTCGCGCTGGATGTGGGCGCCGGCCTGGGCAAACGGTGCGAACAGGTGCGGGATCTGCTCATCGGCGATGCCGATGCCGGTGTCCGACACGGTCAACCGCAGCGGCTGGCTGCCCTCCTCGGTGGTGGCACCGAGCACATCCACCTGCAGGCGCACGCTGCCCTGCGCGGTGAACTTGATGGCGTTGCTGAGCAGGTTGAAGATGATCTGCCGCACGCGCACGCCATCGACCTCATGCGCCTGCGCCAGCCGCGGATCTATCTCCACCTGCAGGTCCAGGCCACGCGCGGTGGCCTGCGCCGACAGCAGCCGGCACACGCTTTCCAGCAGCGGCCGCAGCGGCATCGGCACCGGCGCCAGTCGCAGCGCGCCGGCTTCCATGCGCGAGTAGTCGAGGATGTCATCGAGGATCTGCCGCAGCATCTGCGCGGAATCCTCGATCACCCCGATGATGCGCTGCTGTTCCTGGTCCAGCGGCGAATGCGAGAGCACTTCCAGCATGCCCAGCACGCCGCTCATCGGCGTGCGGATCTCATGGCTCATGGTGGCCAGGAAGCGCGATTTGGCTTCCACCGCCTGCTCGGCCTCGACCTTGGCCGTCGCCAGCGCATCGGCCTGCGCGCGCGCCTCGCTCACGTCCACCCAGTAGCCGCTCCAGGTCACCGCACCGGCGTCGGCCGAGTACGGGTGCGCCTGGGTGCGCACCCAGCGCGCGTTGCCATCCTCGGTGCGCACGCGGAACTCGAACGACAGCGGTGCGAAGCTGCGCGCGGCCAAGGCGGTGCCACGCACGATGAGCACGCGATCCTCCGCGTCGATCCGCTGCAGCAGCGCATCGGCATCGTCCATCGCCTGCTGCGGCGAGATGCCGAACAGGGCCTGCACGTCACCGGCGATGAAGGGGAAACTGAGTGCGCCATCGGCGGCGCGACGCGCCTGGTAGACGATGGCCGGCAGGTTGTCGGTGACATCGGCCAGGCGCTGCTCCACATGCCGGCGCCCGGCCACCTCACGGCGCAGGCGCCAGTAGCCCAGCGCATACACGAACAGCGCGGTCAGCAGGATCAGCAGCAGCGGGATGCCCCAGCGTCGCAGGGTGCTCCACTGCACGCCCTGGTGGTACTCGGTGGCCAGCCAGGCGCCGCGCAGGGCCTCGCGTTCGCGCGGCGTCATCTGCAGCAGCAGGCGGTCGAAGGTGGTGGCCAGCGCGGCATAGCGGCGGTCGACGGCCAGCGCCAGTTCGTCGTTGAAGTTGGCCGGGGCGGCGATCTGCAAACGGCCGGCGAACTGGTTGCGCAGCAGCTGGTCGACCAGCGCCAGGTTGCCCACGTAGGCATCGGCCTCGCCGTCGGCCAGGCGCTGCATCGCCTGTTCGGCACTGCGCGTGGGAATGATGCGGGCCAGCGGTGCCTGCTGCAGCACGTAGCCACGCACCCGTTCCGGGTCGGACAGCAGCACGCGCTTGCCCTGCAGATCGGGCAGGCCCAGCAATACCGGGCTGTCGCGGGCGGTCACGATGACGTTGGGCACGCTGATGAAGGGCTGGCTAAACACCCAGTCCGGCCCCAGGTACTGCGAGTCGATCGGCATCCCCATCACCGCCTGCAGGTCACCGCGCTTTGCCTTGGCGCGCACGTCGAACCAGTCGTGGCTGGGATCGATCTGCAGGTGGGCGCCGGCCTGCAGCAGGCGGCGCAGGTAGTCGCTGGCCAGGCCGCTGGGCTGGTCGTTGTCGTCGGCGAAGGACAGCGGTGCCGCATTGGGCGCGAAGCCGATGGTCAATGATTCCTGCAGCACGCGCTTCTCGGCCTGGCTGAGCGCCAGCTGCGCGGACGCCGACCACGTCAACGGCGGCAGCCAGTGCTCCATCAATGCCTCGCGCTGCGAGGGGCTGCTGGCGGCCAACGCCACATCCAGCGCTTCGGCCAGCGGCTGGCTGCCACTGGGCACGCCGAAGTGCAGGCGCTCGGGCGGCAGGTCGCTGGGCCGCAGCATCACCACGCCGTCGATCTTCTTCAGCGCGATCAGTTCGGTAGCGACATAGGCGTTGCCGATGAACACGTCAGCTTTGTCGTCTCTGACCATGGCGAGCGCTGTCTGCGTGTCATTTGCGACAAGCTGTCGGGCCCGCGGGAAGCGTGCACGCACCTGCGGGGCGGTCATGAAATCCTGTTCGATGACCACCCGGAGCCCGTCAAGGTCCGGCGTTTCGGAGGCGCGCAGATCACCCGGTCGCCCGACCATCGCCAGCGGCGCTTCCACATACGCGCGGGTATAGACCATGCAGCGGGCGCGTTCGGGACTGAGCGCGGTGTTCATTACCACGTCGATCTCGCCGCGGCATGCCGCATCCAGCACGGCATTCCAGTCGGGATAGCGACGGAACTGCAGTTCGACGCCGAGTTGACGAGCCAGAAGCGACAGGTAATCTGGGCCCAGACCCACCGGATGGCCCTGCTGCAGGTCCTCGAACGGTGGCCAACCGCTGTCATACTGCCCGGCGACGATGACCGGATGCGCGGCCAGGAACTGGCGCTGCTGGGGAGTCAACGGCAGGGGGCCCGGTTCGGCCTGCGCCAGCACGGACAGGCCCAGCAGCCCCAGCAAGAGGACCCATCCACGCACTGCCCGGTTCCGCATCTGCGACGTTCTCCCAGAAACCCGCCTGGTACCGCGCAGCTCGCGGCCGGCACTGCCCGAAAGGCCATACTAGAGCATGACCTTGCGCATCATCATCGCAGACGACCATCCCGTAGTACGCATCGGCACCCGTGCCGTGATCGAAGCCAGCGGCGTCGGCCGGGTCGTCGGCGAAGCGGAGAGCGTGCAGGCGCTGATGGCCATGCTGGCCAGCCAGCCCTGCGACATGCTGGTGACCGACTACTCGATGCCCGGCAGCGCGCAGGCCGATGGCTTCGCGATGATCGGCATGATCCGCCGGCGCTACCCCGACCTGCCGGTGCTGATGCTCAGCGTCTCCAACAATCTGGCCATCCTGCGCATGGTGCTGGACTGCGGCGTACTCGGCCTGGTCGACAAGAGCTCGTCGATGGAGGAACTGCCGCAGGCGATCCAGACGGTGTATCGGGGCCAGTCCTACATCAGCCGCAGCCTGCGCGAGCGGGTGGAGGAAGCGGGCGGCTGGCGCATGCGTGAAGGGGATGGCAAGCCGCTGTCACCGCGCGAGGTGGAAGTGCTGCGCCTGCTTGGTACCGGGATGACGGTCAAGGAAATCGCCCTTCAGTTGCACAAGAGCGTCAGTACCATCAGCCGGCAGAAGGGCGATGCGATGCTCAAGTTGGGCCTGAAGGGGGACGCCGAACTGTTCGACTACCTGCGTGACGGGAAAATCTGAGAACTGGTTTGCAGTTTCACGGGATTGCTCACGCCTTCACGTCCGCCTCCCCCTGTGATCCCCGTCGCAGCTGTGCCATGATCCGCCGAGATGGGCTCTCCCATGCGAGGTCGAAGGAATCGACCGGCTCATCACTACATCGTGCTGCCCCTGCGTGGGTGGCCGGTTTTCTGCGTTGGCCGTCTTGCCCAGCGCCCGCACACCATGGAGAGGCGCATGATCCATTCCCCCACCGTCTGCCTGGCACCTGCCCGTACGCGATTGCGTCTGGCCTTGGCCGGTCTGGCCGTTTCGCTGCTGGCCAGCGCATGCACCCCTTCTACCTCGACCGCGTCACCGCAGGGCGCTGACGCGCCACGACAGGAAGTTGCCCCCATGCAGAGCTCCGCTACCGCCGCCGCGACCCCCGCGGCCGTTGCCACGCCGCCCGATGCCGGCAGCGTGCTGTACTTCATCTACCAGGTGGACGGCGATGGCGCCGTCTCCTACGAAGTGGCCAACGGCAGCGTGGCTACCTTCTGGTTCGGCCACACCTATGAAGTGGCCGGCACCCGCTACTACACCGGCTTTGCCTGGAACACCCCGCAGAAGTTCGGCAAGGCCGGCGAGGACGAGGCTGGCCCGGACAACCGCGTCACCCTCTCCGAAGCCACCTTCACCCTGACCGGCGACAAGCCGGACCGCCCGTGGGTGTTCAAGGGCGCTGAACCGTGGATCGGCGCCATCGGTGCCTACGGCAGCGCGCCGGACGTGGACAGCAAGCGCACGCCGGTGGAACACCGCACGGCGTCGGGCAAGCTGGTGCTGGCCGTGCCGACCCGCGCCTTCAGCAGCGGCGTCAGCGTGGAAAGCTACGAGATCCTGCTGTTCAACCCGGACTACGAGAAATCCGAGGATGGCCAGGTCTGGGCCAGCGCCGGCACCGTGATCACCGGCGAAGACAATTCGGCGGCCTGCGACGACGGTGCGGTGATGCCCTGCGTCAGCAGCCAGGGCACGCTGGCCTTCGAGGCCGTGCCGGGCAGCGACCTGCCGGCCATCCGCGTGAGCGAAACCGGCACCACCATCGCCGCGCCGGGCCAGACCCGTGCGCTGGGTGCCGCCGACGCGCGCCAGTACCGCTACGACGCCGCCCGCAAGGCCTACGTCGCACCGTAAGCACACATCGCAGTACCTGTTGACCGACATGTTGATGACTCAAGGATGAGTCCGGTTGGCGAAACGCGGCCCAGGCCGCTCCATCAACCCCAGAGGAAAACGTCATGGCACAGCGTGACTACAGCAAACAGGAAGTTCTCGACATCATCGAACAAGTCGCCCAGCGCAAGGGTATTTCCAGCGAGGATTTCCTGCGCTTCGCCCACATCGAGACCGGCGGGCAGTTCGACGAACGCGCGCACAACAACCGCACCGACGCCAAGGGCCTGTTCCAGTTCCTGCCGTCCTCGGCGCGCCAGTACGGCTTGACCGGCCACGAGTACGACCCGACCCGCAACACCGAAGCGGCCGCGGACATGTTCCAGCGCAACCTGGCCGACATGCAGAAGCGCCATGAGCGCACCGGCCACCCGTACCTGTCCGGCGAGGCCTCGCCGACCGGCCTGGACCTGTACCTGGCACACCAGCAGGGTGCGGCCGGCTATGGCTCGATCCAGACCGCCATCGCTACCGGCACCTTCGGCGTGGTGCGTGATGGCCACGGCGATGTGATCAACATGCGGCCGCGGATCATGGGCCAGATCGGCAGTGACATCCAGGCGCTGACCGGCCACACGCGTGCGGAAATGAGCACGATGAACGACAGGGACCTGGCCAGCACCTTCGCCCAGTACTACGACCGCAAGTACGACGGCATCAGCATCCCGGAAAAGAATATCGCGCCGATCAGCGCGGATGCGCCGGCACGCAGCGCCCCGGTGCAGGCACCGGCCGGCCCGACCCAGACGGTGCCGGCACCGACCGCCGCCACCGTGGCTGCCCCCGTGGCCGCCAACCAGGACAAGCCAGGCATCAGCCTCAGCGCCGCCTACGAGGCCGGCGTGAAGTACGACGACGTCAAGTACGCCATCAACATTCCGTCCAGCCAGTACTACCGTGGCAACGGCATCACCGGCAAGAACGTCGACCAGGGCTATGTGGACTGCTCGGGCTGGGTCGGCACGATGCTCAACAAGACCCAGGACGAGATCAACCAGAAGGCCGGCCACGCCGTCTACGGTGATGCGGACCGCATCAAGCTGGGCTTCGCCGGCTCCGGCGGCATCGTGCAGCAGGCGTACAAGGATTCGGGCGTGCTGCTGCAGCGCGACGACATCCTCAAGCCGGGTGCACTGCAGGAAGGCATGGTGATCGGCCTGGATACGGCCAAGACCAAGCACGAGCACTGGAACGGCATCGACCACATCGTGATGGTGGTGCGCGACCCCAACACCGACAAGCTGCTGATCAGCCAGTCCACCGGCAAGCAGGGCGTGCACACCATGCCGGTGGAGGATTACCTGAAGCAGGTGGAGAACCACCCGAACTGGAAGCTGTTCGCCTCCGACCCGCTGCACAAGGCGCGTGACCTGCTGGAGACGCACACCCAGACGCAGCAGCAGGGCCAGCACAAGGACGCGCCGGCGCAGGCCACCGCGGCCGTACCGCAGGCGGCACGCAACGAGATCCATCGCCACGGCGAGCACAGCGAAGGCGTGCGCAAGGCGCAGGAGAATCTCGGCCACCTGGGCTATGTCGGCGCCGATGGCAAGCCGCTGTTCGAGGACGGCAAGTTCGGCCGCAACACCGAAGCGGCGGTGCGCCAGTTCCAGAAGGACAACGGCCTGGCCGTGGACGGCATCATCGGTCCGAAGACCCAGGGCGCGATGCAGGAAGCACGCGAACGCCCGCTGCTGAACGACGAGCGCCACCCGCGCAACCCGATGTACAACCAGGCGGTGAACAGCCTGGAGCAGCTGCCGGCCGGCACCTTCAAGGATCGCCATTCGCTGGAAGCAGCTGCCGCATCGCTGACCCGGCAATCGCACGAAGCCGGCCTGCAGCGCATCGATTCGGTGGTGCCCAGCACCAATGGCGAGCGCCTGTTCGCCGTGCAGGGCGCGATGAACGATCCGGCCGCGATGCGTGCAGCAGTGGACGTGAAGGCCGCCAGCGAACAGAGCATGGCGTTGAACAGCGGCGCGGTGCAGGGTGCACCGAACGTGCTGCAGCAGGACAGCCAGCAGCAGCACCAGGAGCAGCAGCGCCAGACCCAGCGCGCGATGGGTCATTGATCCATGCAGGGGTCGGATCCCTTTCTTAAGGAAAGGGCTCCGACCCCGTTGCCGACCCCGTTCCTGTTTTCCTGAAGGAAACGTGTCGGCCGCGCGTGTTGCAGCTCCCGTTCAGGCGGTTTTTCAGGTGCGCTTCATCGGCCATGACGCTAGATGAATACGCACGCCGCAGGCTGCCCAGGCGCAATGTTCCGACAATGTTGGAAGCCCAGTTTGGACAGCACGGCAGCCAGGGCGCCCCCGCCCTCCCTGCCCACCGTGGCAAGCCCCAGACAGGAGAACCGAACATGATCAGTACGTCCGCAATCAGCTTCCGTGGCCTGGCGATGGCCCTTGCCCTGCTGGCCGGCGTGGCGGTGGTCAGTGATGCCAGCGCGATGTCGAGGAAGGACAAGCGCACCGTGGTCGGTGCGGTGGTGGGCGGCGTGGCCGGCCATCTGATCTCCAACGGCGACCCGACCGCGACCGTCGGTGGCGCGGTGGCCGGTGGTGCCATCGGCAACCTGACCACCAAGGATCACCACGACCGCCGCTATGACCGTCGCTACGACAACCGTCGCTACGATCGCGGTTACAACCGGGGCTACAGCCGCGGCTACCACGATCGTGGCCATGACCGCCGCCACTACCACGACCGCGGCCGTCATCGCGGCTGGTAAGCGCGCCGCCGCTTGAAGATTCCGGCAACGGGCAGATCCTGGATCTGCCCGTTTTCGTTTCTGCCAGCGCAGGTTGCGCCGGCAGCGCCCATGGCGTTGAATGCGCAGCCTTGGTGACTCCTTTCCGGGCAGCGGCTGCGGCATGACTTCTTCCCCCCATCGCGTGCAGGGCCTCAACAACGACGAGGTTGCTGCCGACTGGCCGGCGATCAGCGCCGACGAAGTGGCGTGGCTGTGCACGCAGTACCCGGCACTGGCGGCGGACAGCACGCTGCACTGGCACAGCCCGCGCCCGCTGTCGGCGGCGGCGATCGTGCAGGGCGCGATGGGCCGGGTGTTCATCAAGCGCCACCACCACAGCGTGCGGAGCGCTGCCTGCCTGCAGGAAGAACACCGTTTCATCGCCCATCTGGCCGCGTACGGCGTGCCGGTGGTGCAGGTGCTGGCCACCGCTGATGGCGCGACCGCCGTCGAGCACGGGCCGTGGACCTACGAGCTGCACGCGGTCGGCGCAGGCGCGGACCTGTACCGCGATGCGGTGTCGTGGTCGCTGCTGACCGACAGCGCGCAGGCACTGCAGGCCGGGCGCACGCTGGCGCGCCTGCACCAGGCCTCGGCCAGTTTCCACGCGCCCCAGCGCAGCACCCACATCCTGGTGGCCCGCGACGACCTGATCCGCGCCGAGGATCCCATCACCGCGCTGCAGGCCGACCTGCCGAATCGCCCCGGCCTGGCCCGTTACCTGGCGCGCATTCCCTGGCAGGCGCAGCTGCGCGCGGAGGTGCTGCCCTGGCACAAGGGCCTGTCCACGCGACTGCGCGACGAGCCACGGCTGTGGGCGCACAACGATTGGCATGTCTCCAACCTGCTGTGGGATGCCGACGGCGCGGTGGCCACCGTGCTGGATTTCGGCCTGGCCTCGCCCACCAGCGCGCTGTTCGACCTGGCCACCGCCATCGAGCGCAACGCCGTGGCCTGGCTGGAACTGGAGCGCGGCGACGACGCCGTGCGCATCGACATCGCCCTGGCCCTGCTGCAGGGCTACCGCGAGGTACTGCCGCTGTCGGCCGGGCGCGTGCAGCTGCTGGCCGACCTGTTGCCGATGGTCCATTTCGACTTCGCACTGTCCGAAGTGGAGTATTTCGAAGGCATCACCGGCTCCACCGCCAATGCCGACGTGGCCTGGCACCCGTTCATGCTGGGGCACCCGGCGTGGTTCCACACGAAGGCAGGCCAGGCCTTGCTGCAGGCGCTGCGCGCGGCCGCGTGAGGCCAGGTGCTGGGGTCGGATCCCTTCCCAACGGGAAGGGCTCTGACCCTGAGGTATCCCCACGTTTTCCTCAGGCAGAGCAATGGCTTACGCAACCGGCTCTGGAAACAAGTGCGCGCATGCCGCAGCCTTCAAGGTGACTAAACCAAAAGAAGAATGCGGTCATGCGCG
>JAFAFD010000032.1 GCA_023423675.1 Pseudomonadota bacterium
GTTGGAATGGACCGGCACACGAGCTTCTCACATGCCGCCGAACCTGTTCGGCGCGCCACTGCGCGTGCGCTTCATGGGGCTGTTCGATACGGTAGCCTCGGTACACATAGCCGACTCGATGCCGCTGCCCGGCGATGGTCATTTGAAGTGGGCGGAACCACGCCTGATGGTCATTCCGGCTTTCGTAGAGCAATGCGTGCACCTGGTAGCCGCCCACGAGGCGCGCAACTCCTTCCCGCTCACTACCATCTCCGCCAGCCAGCAGGACGCACCACGTCGCCTGGAAATCATCTATCCCGGGATGCACTCGGACGTGGGTGGCGGCTACGGCCCCCGTTCGCAGGGCAAGGGCACGTTGACCGCCGGTCAGGTACGGCAAAGTGAGGCCGACATGCTGTCGCAGATTCCGCTGAATGACATGTATGATCGTGCCCACGCTGCCGGGGTCCCATTGATGGGCCGCAGTGACCTGGAGCAAGCAGGCAAGGCAAGCCAGTTCACCGTATCACCCGAGCTGCAACGGGCCTATGACACCTATCAGCGCACGTTGAACGCCTCCTCCAGCGGCGCGCCGCTGCTGACGCAGATCCACATGCACTACCTGCACTATCTCGGCTGGCGCAAGCATGTGTTGCAGCGGGACACTCTCATTGCGATGCCCTTCATGCAGCGCTGCAGGGATGGCGAGCCCCAGGACTTCGTCAACCTGGACCAGGCCAACGTAGAGTTCCAGGCCTACATCGTGCCGTTCATGCGCCCCTCCGATCGTGCCGTCATCCAGGCCGGCAAGGTGCTCGTCGTGCGCGACTATCTGCTGCGGCAGTACGACTGCATGAAGCTCTATGACCGTTACTGGGCCGGGTTGCCCACGCCCGGGGAACCGCTGCGTGCGCTGCTGGAGGGATATGCGCACGATTCACGCGCAGCGTTCGTGCTGACCGATCCCCAGTGCGAGCGCGACTACCAGACAATGCACGCGGATCTGGAACGCTTGGATGCTCAGTACCGTGAGAGCCTGCGCCTGCACGAAGCAGAGCGGGTCCACAAGATGCAGCAGTATGAGGAGGCCCTCGACCGCCACGACAACGAGGTGTTCGTACCGGGTGGCTGGATGGAGACGAAGCCACCTCGGCCCAAGCCACCGCTCATCCGACCGGTGCCCGAGGATCCGCTGAATGAGGCTGATCGCAAGGCACTTGAAACGTACAGGTCTGGCAGAAAGCCGATCTTCAGCGATGCGCATCCGGGCTCTTCCATGGATGGTAAAGAGGATACGCTTGATCTGATCGCCAGGTTTTCCCGCCGTGAGGTGCGCTGGAGCTACCTGCGCCGGCGCCAGGTGTTCCGGGCCGTGAAGGGTATGACTGACAACCCTAGAGGCGAGGTCAGTGACAACTCGAAGATGAGACGCCTGACCTATGCGGATGGACTTTCATGAGCATGGGTCATCGATCGGTAGCGCTTGCCGTTCTGGCAGTGGCCGGGGTTCTCCTGTTTGCGTGGACCAGCGTCGTAGTCTGGTCTGCACTGGATCCCGCCGAGAGTTTCAGCGCCCGCGAGATCATGCGCGGATGGATGGTCGGCGGTCTTCCGCTGTTGGCTGCAGGCCTTGCCGCTGCGCTCATTCACTGGCGGTTGCAGCCCGCAGAGCCAACTTTGGCCACCTCCCAGGAAGCGAGCCACGCTGAGCCAGCTGCGCTCGGCGTTGCCTCCCTGCAGATACGTGCGGCGTTTTTGCGCGTGGACAGCCATTCGATCGAATCGCTGTTGGCAATGCTTGCAGAGAAGGATGGCAGATCGGCGCTCGCCGCAGACCTTCCCGATCCACAGACATCCCTGGCACGAGCAGGGATGACCGTACAGGCCCGGTTCGGGCTGGCGATGGATTGGCTGGCACGAACCCTCCCTGACGCTGCAGTGCTGCCCGTGTACACGCTGGCGCCCGAGTTGACAGTTGAAAGCCGCTTCGCTGCACGACAGTGGCTTGGATTGATGGTTGCACAGACAGGCTTGCCCTTGCCTCTTCTGCTGCGCGAGAAGGACCAGGACGGTGGCGACATGGCGGCCCTGCTGCAGCAGGTGCACGCACATTTCGAACGATCGCCGACGCTCAGCCGTGCATTGCTGGTCTGCCTTGACGGACATCTCGTACGCGGGCATTACCCGGGTCCCCACGCACCTCCGCGTGAGGACCTGCACGACAGCGTGGTGGTGCTGCTGATCAGCCGAAGCATTCTTCCTCCACAGGTTCGCAACGAGGCGGTAGTCGTGGACGGTCCCACTGGCAGACGACGACAGGAAGCGTGGGCGTGGTGGCGGGATCGCGTGTCGGCAGTCGCTTCTATTGCGTCCGACGAACCCGAAGGCAGAGCGATTTCCAGCGAATTTGCTGCGGCGTACCTGCGCGAACTGCAGAAGACAGAGGGCATGGAGCGCGCCAGTGATCTTTCAGCCGACCCCTGCTACCCCCTGCCGTGGACCACGACTGAGGTGGAATCGTTCGACGACGAGTCATTACTGGCTCAGCTGCCTGCACCCGTAAAGGTCGAGCTGCAGGACACCAACGGAACCGTTCTTCCGCGTCTCCAGCGCCAGCAACGCATTACCGAGGCGTGGTGTGCGCTGCGTGCTTGCCTACCGGCCGGTCCATTAAGGGTTTGGCACGACAGCCAGCTATACCCCCAGACCACGATGGATCTGCGCATCGCGCTGGCGAGGCTGCCCCAGCCTCTGGATCTCGATGACACCGATTTCGGCACGGATCTCTATCACCGCCTCGGCCCTCTCGGCAGCAGTACCGGTGCCATCGGGGTGGCGCTAGCCGCGCGGTCACCCGGCAGCCACGTGGTAGTCCTGCCCAGCGTCAATGGGCTACTGCTGCAACCGGTGCTGGCGCCACTCCCATCCTCTCCGCTCGCCTCACAGGAGCCTGCATGAAGCCATACCTGTCTTTTCCGATGCTCTCATTGGCGCTGGCGCTGGCTGCCTGCACAGAGACGGAATCGCCCCCAGCCCGCCCCTGGTACGCCCCGGAGCCCTGGCAGGCGGGTCCCGAGGCCCCGCAGCCTTTGCTTCATACCGTCTGGAAACTGAGCCACCTTCCGGTTGACGACCATCACCCTGCCATCCAGCTCGTCCCTCGCTCCCAGGCGGGCTTCGTCATCTTCGAGGCGGACGGCCACCGCCTCACCGGGTTTGCAGGCTGCCAGCCCCTGACCGGCGTCTACCACCTGCAAGGCGATGCAGGCTTGGCCATTGAGGCTGTCGCCCGCACAGGTGCGAGGTGCCACAAGGCAACGTTCGACACGATCGGTGACCGCTTTGCCATCGCACTCAGCACCGCAACCGGCTACCGCCTTGGCAAGGACGATGCGGTGCTGGAACTGCTGGACGGCGAGCGCGTGACCGCGACATTGATCTACCGCACGCCTCCTCCGGGCCGGTGGTGATGCCATGCCTTCCCCCATCTGCCAAGGTGATTCCACCACGGGCGGCGGCGAGGTCACCCGCTGCCAGCATGCTGCCACCCATCGCATCAATGGGCATCCATTGGCGGTAAAGGGTGACTACGCCAGCTGTTCCCTGCACCCCGGCGAGCACAGTTTCGTCGACGGCAGCAGCACCCATCTGGCCAACGGCCTGCCGATCGTGCTGGAAGGCCACCTGCTCAGCTGCGGCTGCCACGCCATCGCCGGCAAGGCCGCGCACGTCAAAGTGGGATAAGTCGTGCGGCAGAAGACACGTCCCGTTTTTCAGCTCCGCTCAGCAACAGAAGGACTCGTCCATGAATGATCAACAGCCAAATGCATCCCCACCGGAAGAGCCCCATCAGCCACGTGAGGTCATCCAGGAGGCAGCAGATTCCGTTGTGCTTGCCTGGGCCGCTTTGGACCTGATCGTCGCCCTCTGCCTGGCCTTTTTTGTCGTCGCGCTGTTCCCCGCGTTCCAAGAGGGCCCCGACCATGCGTACCGCTATGCATCTGATGAAAGCCCGATCCCGTTTGCGATGATGCTGTTCATACCCTTGTTTGCAACGGTCAACGGCATGCGCCGCGGCTTTCTCGACCAGTGGATAGGGAAGCGGTACGCGGGGCAGCTGGACCAGATCGCATTCGGCGCTGCAGGGTTCATGCTGGTGCTCACCGTGGGCTACATCGAGTATGAATCCGTCAATGCCCGCTTGATCTATCCTGTCGTACTGATTGCCGTAATGTTGCCAACCTGCCTGCTGATCGGCGTGATCCGCTCGTCCGCATTGAAAGAAGAACAGAACGCAGCGCAGTACTGGGATTACCACGGGCGACCTGGCGAGGCACTGGCGGCCCAGATGTCACGGACTGCAGCCAAGGTGTGGCTGTGCGCCGCATTGGCTGCGGCCGTTCTGGCGGTAAGCTTGGGCGTCGTCGCGCAAAGCGCTGCGAGAGAGCGCTCTCCGCGCGTTGATCGGCAACCGGCTTCCGCGGCCCAGGAAACGGCAGCGCCCACACAGACACCGTGACTGCCCGGTGCGCCCAGCCGGCGACACCCTATCCACGCGCGGCGTGGATCTACCGGTCCGACACCATCGGCGCGCGACGTGGAGGCACCAAGACCCGGTAGATCCACGCCATGCGTGGATGCTGCATCCCTGCCCGATCAGAACTCCGCCGCCACCGTCATGAACACCTGGCGCGGTGCGCTGGCATGAATCGCATAGCGCGTGCCGTTCGGGTCGGTCGGTGCGAACGAACTCAGCTGGCCGGCATACCGCTTGTTGGTCAGGTTGGTCGCGTTCAACGACACGCGGATGTTGCGCAGGCCCATGCCCGGGCCGAAGTCATAACCGGCGCCCGCATCAAAGGTGGTCACGCCCGGCACCGACTGGTCGTTGGTGTAGGTGTAGTAGCGCTTGCCGGTGTACTTGGCGCGCAGGCTGGCGAAGAAGCCATCGCGGTTCCAGCTGATTTCGCTGGACGCCATGCGCTGCGGCGTGTCCACGGTGATCTTGCCGGCCACCGGCACGATCTCGCCACCCGAGGTGTAGTT
>JAFAFD010000383.1 GCA_023423675.1 Pseudomonadota bacterium
GGGGCCGGCCCGCCGGGATTGGACTTTGGGCGATGCCGGGGCCGCCCCTACCAAAGACGAATATGCAGCGCCGTTCGCTGCGCGCAGCCTCGCCGGGCTGGTGTGCACACACGTTCCTTTGGGGGGAATACCGATGACAAGACGCAGGACACTGCGGCCGCTGGCGGCCGCCATGATGTTCGCCCTGATCGCGCCCGGGGTGGCGCTTGGTCAGACGGCGAAGGAAGTCGAGATGGAGGCGCGCATCGCCCAGCTCGAAGCGCAGGTACAGGCGCTGCTGCAATCGCAGCAGCAGACCCAGGCCACCGTCACCGAGACCAGCGCCCGGCTCGACGAGGTGCGGGTCGCGCAGGGGGCTGCCGACGGCAAGCCGCGCATCCAGTCCACGCCGATCCTCACCGCCGGCAACCCCGGCAGCACGTTCTCCTACGGCGGCTTCATCAAGCTCGATGCGATGACCACCGACACCAGCGACGGCGTGATCGCCGATGGTTCGGCCGGGCGCCTGTTCTACGTGCCCAGCACCATACCGGTCGCCGCCAACGGCGCCGAACCCGATACCGATCCCTACACCGACATCCACGCCGCGTTCTCGCGCTTCTGGCTCGCCGCGGACTGGACCAGCGAGGGCGGCGACAAGTTCCGCGGCTACATCGAGGCCGACATGTTCGGCGGCGGAAGCGCCAACCTCGGCAACGAGGTCTCGACCAACACCCACGGCATCACCATCCGCCAGGCCTTCGTGAGCTGGAACAACTGGCTGGCCGGCCAGACCTGGTCCAACTTCCAGGACGTGGCGGCGCTGCCGGAAGCCGTCGACTTCGTCGGCGTCACCGAAGGCACGACCTTCGTGCGCCAGGCGCAGGTCCGCTACACCAGCGGCCCGTTCTCGGTCGCGCTGGAAAACCCGATCACCACCGTCAGCACCGTGGCCACGGCCGCGCGCAACAACGCCGGCGGCAACAACTTCATGCCAGACCTGACCGCCCGCTACGTGACCAAGGGCGACTGGGGCCACCTCCGCATCGCCGGCCTGCTGCGCCAGCTCAAGTCCGGCGACGAGAGCGATACCGGCGCGGCAATCAGCGTCTCCGGCCGCTTCAACCTCGGCGCAACCGACGACATCCGCTGGATGGCCAACTACGGCGCGGGCATCGGCCGCTACCTCGGCTTCGGCCTCGGCGCCGATGCGGTGCTCGATGCCAACGGCGAACTGCATGCGCAGGACGGTGCCGGCGGCTTCGTGGCCTGGCGCCACGCCTTCACTCCGAAGCTGCGCAGCAACCTGATGTATTCGGTCGCCGAGTTCGACAACGACCGCAGCCTCGCAGGCTGGGGCCCGGCCAGCTGGACGGCCGTCGAACGGGCCCAGTCCTTCCACGCCAACCTGATCTACTCGCCGTTCCCGAAGCTCGATATCGGTGCGGAGGTCAGCTGGGGCGAACGCACGCTTGAGGACGATCGCGAGGGCGATCTCAGGCGCATCCACACGACCGTCAAGTACAGCTTCTAAGGGGAGCCGTCGATGTCAACTGCAGCAACCGATCCAGCCGTCCACACGGGCGGCATGACCAAGGAACACCGCAAGGTCATCATCGCCTCGAGCCTGGGCACGGTCTTCGAGTGGTACGACTTCTACCTGTACGGATCACTCGCCGCGGTCATCGCGGTGCACTTCTTCTCCGCACTCGACCCGGGCCCGGCCTTCATCATGGCCCTGCTCACCTTCGCCGCCGGCTTCGCGGTGCGCCCCTTCGGCGCGATCGTGTTCGGGCGCCTGGGTGATCTGATCGGCCGCAAGTACACCTTCCTCATCACCATCGTGATCATGGGCGTATCGACCTTCCTGGTCGGCATCCTGCCCACATACAACACCATCGGAATCGCGGCGCCGATCCTGCTGGTCATATTGCGATGCCTGCAGGGACTGGCGCTCGGCGGCGAGTACGGCGGCGCAGCGACCTACGTCGCCGAGCACGCACCGATGGGCAAGCGCGGCCTGTACACCAGCTTCATCCAGACCACCGCCACGGTCGGCCTGTTCCTGTCGCTGCTGGTGATCCTGGGCTGCCGCCTGGCGTTGGGCAACGAAGCCTTCGCCGAATGGGGCTGGCGCATTCCGTTCCTGATCTCGTTCCTGCTGCTGATCATCTCGATCTGGATCCGCATGCAGCTCAACGAGTCGCCCCTGTTCCAGAAGATGAAGGAAGAAGGCACGCGCTCGAAGGCGCCGCTGACCGAGAGCTTCGGCACCTGGAGCAACGGCAAGATCGTGCTGCTGGCCCTGTTCGGCGCCACCGCCGGCCAGGCCGTGGTGTGGTACGCGGGCCAGTTCTACGCGCTGTTCTTCATGACCCAGACGCTGAAGGTCGATCCGATCACCGCCAACCTGTTCATCGCGGCGGCACTGGCGATCGCCACCGGTGGCTTCATTTTCTTCGGCTGGCTGTCGGACAAGATCGGCCGCAAGCCGATCATCATGGCCGGCTGCCTGCTCGCCGCACTGACCTACTTCCCGCTGTTCAAGGGCCTGATGTATTTCGGCAATCCCGCGCTGTACGCCGCTTCGCAGGAGAATCCGGCGGTGGTGGTGGCGGATCCGAAGGACTGCTCGTTCCAGTTCGTCCCGGGTGAGCTGAAGAGCCACGTCAAGTTCAGCAACTCCTGCGACATCGTCAAGAACCTGCTCAATGCCCGCAGCGTGACCTACACCAACGAGGAGGCTTCGGCCGGCACGCTGGCGTCGGTGCGCATCGGCGATACCGAGATCGAGAGCGTCTCGCTCAGCGGCCTCTCGGGCGACGAGGCGGCGGCGGCACAGGCCAAGCTGCAGGCCGACCTGACCGCAGCCATCGATGCCGCCGGCTATCCCAAGGCCGCCGACAACGACCAGATGAACAAGCCGATGGTGCTGCTGATCCTGACCATCCTGGTGCTGTACGTGACCATGGTGTACGGGCCAATCGCGGCATGGCTGGTCGAGCTGTTCCCGACCCGCATCCGCTACACCTCGATGTCGCTGCCCTACCACATCGGCAACGGCTGGTTCGGCGGTTTCCTGCCCACCACGGCCTTCGCCCTGGTGCTGCTGACCGGCAATATCTACGCAGGCCTGTGGTACCCGATCGTGATCGCGGTGATGACCTTCATCGTCGGCACCTTCTTCCTGAAGGAGACCAAGGACGTCGACATCAGCAGGTAGCATCGCTGCACGATGCGAGACACGACGCCGGCCTCAGGGCCGGCGTCTTTTTTTCGGTTCTTCCTCCAATCGCGGGAGGCTTTCGGTGCGATCGCGGCTGAAGCCGCTCCTACAGCACCCGCAT
>JAFAFD010000123.1 GCA_023423675.1 Pseudomonadota bacterium
GCACCGGTGTTGTAGGTGCGGTACCAGTTCCAGAAGCCGTCGATGACCACCACCGGCTGGAACTCCGGCAGGCTCGACAGCACCCAGGCCTTGGACCACTGGTCCAGGCCGATGATGGCGGCCGACAGCAGCAGCCAGACCAGGGCGTTCGGATGCGGACGGGGCGCGGCCATCAGAACCAGCTCCGCACTTCACCAGCACCGGTGATGTTGCCCGCGCAGCGGCCGCACAGTTCCGGGTGGTCGGCATTGCTGCCGACGTCGGCACGGTGGTGCCAGCAGCGCACGCACTTGCTCTTCTGTGTCGGCTGGGCGCTGACGAACACTTCGTCGGTGGTCGCCGGGCGCACCTGCACGTCGCCGCTGATGAACAGGAAACGCAGTTCATCGGCCAGGGGCTGCCACTTCGCGGCCTGCTCTTCGCTGGCGGCGATGGTGATTTCCGCTTCCAGCGCAGCACCGATCGCACCGTTGGCGCGCATCGGCTCGAGTACCTTGGCGACCTGCTCGCGCACGGCCAGCAGCTGATCGAAATCAGCGGCATTGAGCTGGGCATCGGCCGGCAGCGGCGCCAGGCCGTCGTACCAGGTGGTGAACAGCACGTGCTCGGCACGCTCGCCCGGCAGGTAGCCCCACAGCTCGTCGGCGGTGAAGGTCAGGATCGGCGCGATCCAGCGGGTGAACGCTTCGGCGATGTGGTACATCGCGCTCTGTGCCGAACGACGACCGTGCGAATCGGTCGGCATCGTGTACAGGCGGTCCTTGGTCACGTCCAGGTACAGCGAGCCCAGGTCCACGCTGCAGAAGTTCAGCAGCAGCTGGACGATCTCGGCCATGTTGTAGTTGTCAAACGCAGCCTTGATCTTTTCCTGCAGCTCCCAGGCGCGATGCACGATCCAGCGGTCCAGCGCGACCATCTCGTTCAGCGGGCGCAGGTGCTGGGCCGGATCGAAACCATCCAGGTTGCCCAGCAGGAAGCGCGCGGTGTTGCGCAGGCGGCGGTAGGCATCGGCGTTGCGCTTGAGGATTTCCTGCGACAGCGACATTTCGTTGCTGTAGTCGGCCGAGGCGATCCACAGGCGCAGGATGTCCGCGCCCAGCTTGTTCATGATGTCCTGCGGCTCGATGCCGTTGCCCAGCGACTTGGACATCTTGCGGCCGTGCTCGTCCACGGTGAAACCGTGGGTGAGGCACTGCTTGTACGGGGCACGCTGGTCGATGGCCACGCCGGTCAGCAGCGAGGACTGGAACCAGCCGCGGTGCTGGTCGGAACCTTCCAGGTACAGGTCGGCCGGCTTGCCGAAGCCACGCGCGGCCAGCACGCCTTCATGGGTGACGCCCGAATCGAACCAGACGTCGAGGATGTCGGTGACCTTCTCGTAGTCGGCCACTTCGGCGCCCAGCAGTTCGGCCGCGTCCAGCGAATACCACACGTCGATGCCCTCGGCTTCGACGCGGTCGGCGACCTGCTGCATCAGCTCCACCGTGCGCGGGTGGATCTCGCCGGTCTGGCGATGGGTGAACAGTGCGATCGGCACGCCCCAGGTGCGCTGGCGCGAAATGGTCCAGTCCGGGCGACCGTCGACCATGCTCTGGATGCGCGCCTTGCCCCAGCTCGGGAACCAGCCGACGGTATCGATGGCGGCCAGCGCATCGTTGCGCAGGTTGGCCTTGTCCATCGAGATGAACCACTGCGGGGTGGCGCGGAACACCACCGGCGTCTTGTGGCGCCAGCAGTGCGGGTAGCTGTGGCGGATCGGGTGGAAGGCCAGCAGCGAACCGTTGTCGCGCAGCACGCCGACGATGGCTTCCTGCGCCTTCCACAGGTGCTGGCCCGCCAGCACCACGTCACCGGCCGGCGGGGTCGATTCCAGGTACACGCCACGGCCGTCGACCGGAGTGATCTGGCCGGCGTTGTACTTGTCCAGCAGGCCGTACTTCTGGCTGACCACGTAGTCTTCTTGGCCGTGGCCGGGGGCGGTGTGCACCGCACCGGTACCGTCCTCGTCGGACACGTGGTCACCGTTGAGCACCAGGATCTCGCGCTCCGGGTAGAACGGGTGCGCCAGCAGCTGGTTTTCCAGCGCCGCGCCGGTGGTTTCACCGTGCAGCACCACGTTTTCGACGCCATAGCGCTGCAGGGCGCGCTCGGCCAGGGCAGCGGCCAGCACCAGCCAGCGGCGCTTGCCGTTGTGCGCCGGGCCTTCGGCCAGCACGTAGCGGATCTCCGCGCCCAGCGACACCGCCAGCGAGGCCGGCAGCGTCCACGGGGTGGTGGTCCAGATCGGCACGGCCACTTCGACGTCGCCCGGCAGGCTCACGCCGAAGGCCTGGGCCACTGCCTGCGCATCGCGCGCGGCGTAGGCCACGTCGATCGCCGGCGATTCCTTTTCCTGGTATTCGATTTCCGCCTCGGCCAGTGCCGAGCCGCAGTCGAAGCACCAGTAGACCGGCTTGGCGCCACGCACCAGGTGGCCGTTGGCCACGACCTTGGCCAGCGCACGGATCTCGTTGGCTTCGAAATCGAAGCTGAGGGTCTTGTACGGGTTGTCCCAGTCACCGGTCACGCCCAGGCGCTTGAAATCGGCGCGCTGGATGTTGATCTGCTCTTCGGCGAACTCACGGCACTTCTGCCGGAATTCGACGGCGTCGAGCTTGGTGCCGACCTTGCCCCACTTCTTTTCCACCGCGATCTCGATCGGCAGGCCGTGGCAATCCCAGCCCGGCACGTAGGGCGCATCGAAGCCGGCCAGGTAGCGCGACTTGACGATGATGTCCTTGAGGATCTTGTTGACCGCGTGGCCCAGGTGGATGCGGCCGTTGGCGTACGGCGGGCCGTCATGCAGCACGAACAGCGGGCGGCCGGCGGCGTTGTCACGCAGCTGCTGGTAGAGCCCCTGCTCTTCCCACCGCGCCAGAATGCCCGGCTCGCGCTTGGGCAGGTCGCCGCGCATCGGGAATTCGGTGGCTGGCAGGTTCAGGGTGGTCTTGTAGTCCTGGCTCACGCAGTGGCTCGCAATCTATGTTCGGAAAGGATGGCGCGCGCCTGGTCGGCGTCGCGGTGCATCTGGTCGGTCAGTGCCGCCAGATCATTGAATTTCTCTTCGTCGCGCAGCTTGGCGACGAATTCCACTTCGATGTGTCGACCGTACAGGTCGCCCTGGAAATCGAACAGGTGGGCTTCCAGCAGCGGCTCCACGCCTTCCACCGTCGGCCGGGTGCCGAAGCTGGACACCGACGGCCACGGCTGGTCGAACACCCCATGCACCCACGTGGCGTAGATGCCCGACAGCGCCGGCGTCTTCGGGAAACGCAGGTTGGCGGTGGGGAAGCCCAGCGTGCGGCCAAGCTGGCGCCCACGCACCACCCGCCCGCTGATCGCGTAGGGGCGACCGAGCAGATCGTTGGCACGGGTGAAATCGCCGGCCTGCAGCAGCTGGCGGATGCGGGTGCTGGAAATGCGATCGCCATGCAGGTCGACCGCTTCGATCTCGCCCGCGGTGAAGCCAAGCTCGCCGCCCATCGCCTGCAGCAGGGCCAGGTCGCCGCGACGGCGGTTGCCGAAGCAGAACTCCGGCCCGATCCACACTTCGCGCGCGCCCAGGCGCTGCGCCAGCAGCGTATGAACGAAATCTTCGGCCGGCATGGCCGCCATCGCCGCGTCGAAGCGCAGCAGGCCGATCGCATCCACGCCCAGTTCGCGCAGGATCCCGACCTTGCCGCGGGCCAGGGTCAGCCGCGGCGGCGGCGTGCCCCGGGCAAAGAATTCACGCGGCAGCGGCTCGAATGCCACGGCCACCGCGGCCACGCCCAAGGCGCGCGCGCGGGCGACCGCGTGGCGGACCAGCGCACGATGCCCCAGGTGGAGGCCGTCGAATGCACC
>JAFAFD010000133.1 GCA_023423675.1 Pseudomonadota bacterium
ACCGGTTCTTCCACCGCCGCGGCCAGCACCGGGCAGCCGGCGCGGAACTGCGTGCGCAGCAGGCGCTCGCGCCACATCGCCAGGAACTGCTGCAGGCCCTGCACCGCGCCGCCTTGCAGCAGCTCCACCAGCAGAGCTTCCACCTTGTCACCTGCCATCTGCGTGGCGCGGGCCAGCAGCTCCTGCTTGCCGCCCGGGAAATGGTGGTAGGTCGAGCCCAGCGGCGCCTCGGCCAGCTTGGTCACCTCGCGGATGCTGGTGGCATTGAGCCCGACCCGCGCCAGCATCTGGGCGGCCGCATCGATCACACGCTGGGGGGCATCGGACGCTCGCGGGCTCATGCCGCTCACCTTGCTAGGACAGTCGTCATAGATTAGCGTATCGCCCGTCCTATAACAGTCGTCATAGTCATGAATCTCTGGTTCCGCCTGCTCCACCTGTTGCTGTGCAGCCTGTTCCGGCCGAAGCTGGAGGCCCCGTTCGGGGTCTCGCGGCTGCCGTTCCGGGTGCTGCCCAACGACCTGGACAGCAACCTGCACATGACCAACGGCCGCTACTGGAACATCTTCGACCTGGGCCGGCTGGACCTGATCCTGCGCATGGGCCTGGGCAAAGTGGCGCTGCGCGAGAAGTGGGCGCCGATCGTTGGTGCGGGCACCATCCAGTTCCGCCGCGAACTCAAGCCGTTCCAGCAGTTCACCCTGGAAACGCGGCTGGCCGGCTGGGTCGGTACGCGCATCATCATGGAGCAGCGCGTGCTGGTCGGGCCGGAGCAGAAAGTCGCCACCCGCGCGCTGCTGGTTACCGGCATCTACGACCGCCGCGCGCGCAGCTTCGTCGGCATGGAGCGGATGATGGCGGCCATTGGCTGCGATACGCCACCCTCGCCGCCGCTGAGTGCGGCCGCGCAGGCGCTGCTGGCGGCGGATACGGCGCTGAAGCGCGACGACGACTGAGCAGATGCTTTAGAGCGCCTTCCGCAGCACTTCCTGCAGGCGCCGCTTGTGCGACTCCACCGCCTTCCAGTTCCAGTCGCACACCGGCGGCACGTCCAGCGCGCCGCGCTCGCGGGCCAGTGCGGCGCGCTCGGTCAGGGCCTGCACTTTCGCGCCGACGTTCGCATCGATGGCCATCGGCAGCAGGATCGAGATCAGTCCCCAGCCGGACACCATGACGCGCGCGGAGTCGCCGCGCCCGCTGTCGAACGGGCGAACGCGCACGGCGCCGCCCATGTCCGCGTACTGCACGCCGATCAGCAGCATGCCGCCTGAGACCCACTGCAATGCCCTGCCGTGCTCACGCAGCGCCTCGGCGGAATCGTAGCGGCGCGGCTGCTCGCCGGCGCTTGAATAGAGCTCGGTGACCAGCACCGGGCTGCGCTTGAACACGGCGAGCGCCACGGTCTCGAGCACTTTGTAGGAGACAGCGGCCATCGTGCACCTGCAGTAAATGCTTGCGAAGCGATCAGCGGCGCGACGCTGGGACCGCCCCCAGCGCCCGTGCAATAGCCGCTTCGGCCAGCGGCGCCATCACCGCGTACCCCGCCGCGGTGGGATGGACGCCGTCGAAGGCCAGCGACCGGTCAATTCCGCCTTCTGCATTGGTCAGCGCGCTGTAGTAATCCAGATACACCACGCCCTTTGCGGCAGCATACCGCTCAAGCGCAGCGTTCAAGGAACGCACCTTGGGTGCGGGCGAGGTGCCGGGCAGCCAGGGGTAATCACTCACGGGCAGCACCGAGGCAAGGACCACGCCAATGCCGTGCGCCCGGGCCAGGTCCACCATGGCATGCAGGTTGTCTTCGATCATGGACTGCGTGGCCAGACCGGTATTGCCCGCCAGGTCATTGGTTCCTGCCAGAATCACCACGACCTCGGGCTGGAGGGCAATGACATCCTGACTGAACCGCAGCAGCAGCTGCGGCGACGTCTGCCCGCCGATACCGCGGTTGATGTAGCCCTTGCCTGGGAAGAACGTACTGGGGTCCTTTTCGCCCCAGTTCTGAGTGATCGAATCGCCATAGAACACGATCCGGGGAATACCTGGCTGCTTCGCTGGCAGGCGCGCGTTCGCCTCGCGATAGCGGCTGAGCTCCGGCCAGTCGGCAAGTCGTTGCTGCATGCCAGTCACTTCTTCAGGTGTGACAGCTGAGGCAGGCTTGGTCAGCAATGGATTGATCGCAACGGCGCCCGTCTGCGCATGCGCGTGCAGTGCGGAAAGAGCGGCGAAGGCTGCAATGCAGCTGCGGATCAGAATCATGCGAGAGCTCATGTGTTTTCCAGTAAGAATTGACTGATTTCGCGCCGCAGATCGAGGTCGTCGGTCTGCTTGGCAGCTTCGTTGGCGAGCAGCCCGAACTCGTAACCACGCCCGGTCTCGCCCTGGTCGATGTAGCGTCGTGCCAGTTCCAGGCAGATCGACGCTTCGCCCTCGATCACGCCCAGCTGGCGCGCCTGGGTCAGCGCGCGCTCGTAGTAGCCGATGGCCACGCCGCTGTCGCTGGTGAAGTCACCCAGGGTTTCCCAGAGAAAAGGATGGTCACGGCCTTCCACCGCCATCGCTTCGCAGTACTGCCGCAGCTCGTCGTGCAGCCGCCACTGGCTGCGGGTATCGCCGTGGGTGCTGGCATTGGCCATTTCGACCGCCACGCCCAGTACGTGTTCGTACACGTCCTGTGGAATTTCCATGGGAACCTCCTGCCGCTTGTCTGTTGCACGGTCAGGCTAGCACGGCCGGGTGGTACCCGGCCGTGTGGAGGTTCATCTACGCATGGCGTGGCACCGCATCCACGCATGGCGTGGATCTACCGGGCCGGATGGTGCGCGTTCAACGGGGCCGGGGGTGCCCGGCCGCGTGGTGGTTCATCCACGCATGGTGCTGATTTAGCGGGGGCCGTGCGAGGGCGGTACGTCCTGCGCGCCCCACTGTTCGTTCTTCGTGCTGCCCAGCTCGAAGTCCAGCGTGCCGCCACGCTGCACGAAGCTGGCCGGCAGCCAGCTCGCAGTGCTGACCTTCCCATCCACCTGCAGCGACTGCACGTACGGCGCATCCATCGCCGCGCCACGTGCACGCACCACGATCTTCGCGCCCGGGCGGGTGATCACTGCTTCGGTGAACAGCGGGCTGCCGATCACCAGGTCCGCGCGGCCCGGGTACACTGGGTACAGGCCCAGCGCCGACCACACGTACCACGAGGACATCTGGCCGAGATCATCATTGCCGGGCATGCCTTGGGGCGTGTTGGTCCAGATCTGGCGCATCGCCTGGCGCACGGTTTCCTGGGTCTTCCACGGCTGGCCGAGGAAGTTGTAAAGCCACGGCGCGGCGATGGACGGTTCGTTGTCCAGTTCGGCGTGCAGCGGGCCGGACTTGGTCACAGCCCACGCACCGTCGGGCTTGCGGAAGAACGCATCGAGACGCGCGATGCTGGCCTCGCGGCCGCCCAGCGCCTCGAACAGACCGGCCGGATCGAACGGCACCATCCACAGGTACTGCGCGCCACTGCCCTCGACGAAACCATGGTCGGCGGCCGGGTCGAACGCCGGCCAGCTGCCATCGGCATTGCGCGGCTGGATGTAGCCCTGCTGCGCGGTGGCCTTGGGGTTGTAGAGATTGCGCCACCAGCCGGAACGCTCACGGAACTGCTTCGCACCCTGCGCATCGCCGGCGGCGAGGGCCAGCTCGGACAGGCCGAAATCGGCGCTGACCATCTCCAGCGTATCGGCCGCACTGCCCCAGCCCGGCGCGCCTTCCGGCATGTACTTCAGGGCCAGCCACTGGTCCAGGCCCGGGCGCTGGCCCACGCACAGCACCGGGCAACCGCGCTTGTCCAGATCACGCGCGGTGGGCACGGTCGCTGCTTTCTTCAGCGAGGCGTAGGCGCGCTGCAGGTCGAAGCTGCGGCCGCCGAAGGCATGGATGGCCGCCACCGACGGCGGCGACGGATCGCCGTTCATCACGCCGGTGGCGCCGGTGATGTGGGTCCAGCGATCCCAGACGCCGCCATTCTGGTCGGCCTGGTTGAGCAGCGACTGCGCCACGTCCGAACCGACCTGCGGCTGCAGCAGGGTCAGCAGCTGCAGCTGCGAGCGGTACACATCCCAGCCCGAGTAGTTGGCGTACTGCGCCTGCTGGCGCTTGGCCAGCGCATGCACCTTGCCGTCCATGCCGCGGTAACGGCCATCGCCATCACTGTGCAGGTTCGGCGCCAGCATGGCGTGGTAGAGCGCGGTGTAGAACACGGTGCGCTCGTCAGGCGTGCCACCCTTCACGCTGACTTGGCCCAGCAGTTCATTCCACTTCGCGCGGGTGGCCGCCTGCGTGGCCGCCACGGTCGTGCCCTGCGGACTCTCGCGGCGCAGGTTGGCCCGCGCGCCGGCTTCATCGACGTAGGAAATGCCGATGCGCGCGGTCACCTGCGGCGTGCGCTTGGCATCGAAACTGATCCAGCCGCCCGCACCCTTGCCTGCCGGCGGGTGGCCCTTGCTGCCATAGCTGGTGCCACCGCCGCCTTCGCGCGCGCCGGCCTGCACGCTGTCATCGCGCCAGGTGCCGCCCACTTCAAACGGCTGGTCGAACTCGGCGACGAAATGCAGGGTGTAGTAGCTCTCGCGGCGGTCCTCGGCAAGGTAGCCGCAGAAGTTGCCGCTGGTGACCGAGCCGCGCACGGTGCGCGTGGCCGGGTCGATGATGATGGTCGAATCGCTGCTGCCCACCTCGCTGTCGGAGGTGCGGAACAGCAGGTTGGCCGGCTTGTCGGCCGGGAACTGGAACTGGCCCACCGCGGTGCGCTCAGTGGCTGCCAGGCTCACGGCCACGCCATTGTCGAGGGTGAGCGTGTAGGCGCCGGGGCTGGCGCTTTCCTTCGCGTGGTCCAGCAGGCTGGTATAGCGCACGCCTGCATCGGCCGAAGACGGCGACAGCTCCACCGGCAGCGTTACCGGCATCAACGGAATATCGCCACTGGCGCCGGTGCAGCCGGTGCCATTGACGTGGGTCAGGCTGAAACCGCGCACGCCGTTGCTGCGCCACTCGTAGCCACCGGGCGCGGCAATCGGGAAGCGCTTGCCCGGCAGTGCGGTCATTTCCGGACTGAA
>JAFAFD010000178.1 GCA_023423675.1 Pseudomonadota bacterium
CGGATCACGCGCGCGACGGGCGTCGATCTCGCTCTGGGGCTGATCTTCAAACATGATGGACCTCCTTCGACAGATACACGAACGCCCCGGCCGCAAGGCACGGGGCGTTGTTCATGGAGGAGCGCCGGTCGATTGCCACATGGGTGCCCACAACGACCTGCGGCACTGGCCTGCGCACGTCGGTCTGCTGCGGTTCGCGCCCTGCTTTCATCCGCCCGGCCCTCCCATCGTCCGGTCCGCGGCATTGCGTCCCGGACGATTGACCCTACGCCTGCTCCGGGCCGGGTACAAGACCCCCGCGACAAAAAGACCGAACCCCGCCGGGGCGGGGTTCAGGCTGAATGCTCAACGCAACGAAAAACAAACGAATTCAAGCAATTACGGCGCGACGATGACCTCGGCCGAGCGGGCCTTGGTGGACGCCGCCTTCTTGCCGCTGACCTGGATCCGGCTGCTGGCGACACCGGCTGAGACCAGCGCATCACGCAGGGCTTCGGCACGCTTCTGGCCGACGCCATTGGCGCTGTCATAGGCCTCGATGCGGACCCGGCCCTTCTTGCCGATGTTCAGGTACTCGGCCAAGGCCTTGGCTTGGTTCTTCGCACCGCCGGACAGGCTGGCCGCACCGGCACCGAAGGCATCGCCACCGAGGGTGAAGACCTCGCCGCGGGCGTCGAACTTCGAGCCCGGCAGCTTCTGCCCGGACACCAGCTCGGCTTCCTCGCGGGCCAGCTTGGCGGCGTTCTGCTGGGCCGAGCTGAGGCGCTGCTGCTGCTTGCCGGCCACGCTGGTCAGGGCGTTCTCGGCGTCCTGGCGGGCCAGGGTCTCGGCTTCGGCGGCCTGGCGCAGGCGCTCGGCTTCCTCTGCCTGCATCTGCGCCTGCATGCGCAGCTGCTCGGCTTCCTGGCGGGCACGGGCGGCGTCGCGGCGGCTGGCTTCGATCAGCAGGTCGCTGCGGGTGCGGTCCAGGCGGTCGACCTCGCGGGCGGCCAGGGCGGCGCGCACGCTGGTCTCGGCAATCTCGACCCGGCGCTCGGCCAGGTAGGTGGCCAGTTCCTGGTCGCGGCGCTTGGCCTTGTCCAGGGTGGCGATGGCCTGCTGGGCCTGCATGCGCTCGAAGGCGGCCAGCTCAGCGGTGTCGGGATTGGCCTGGATGTTCATCAGGCGCTGGCTCAGCTGGCCGACCATCGGGTTGTCGGCGGCGACAGCCAGGGCCGGCAGGGCCAGCGCGGTGGCCAGGGCCAGGGCGGAAATCGACTTCATCGGCGGTCCTCCCCGGTCGACAGCTGGCGCTGCAGCTGGTTGACCTCGTTGCGGCGCAGCTGCAGCTGGGCCGTGGCGGTGGCTTCCTCGCTGCGGGCACGGGCCAGGTCGGCATCGGCGGCGGCGCGCAGGGCCAGCGCCGGGGCGTTCTTGCGCTCGCGGCGGTCGCCGGCGGCACGCTGGGCCTGCTCCAGGCCCTGGCGGGCCAGACCGATCAGATCGGGGGCGTACTGGTCGGCGTCGGCCTGGGTGGCCTTGTCCACCGCCTGCCGGGCCTGGGCCAGTTCCTGTGCGCCATCCTGCGCCCAGACGGGGGCAGAGAGTGCGAATGCAAACGCCATCACATACAGGCTGTGGCGCATTCGTGCGAAGCTAAGTCGTTTCATTGGGGAGGCCGTACCGGTTGTCGGTTCACGGCCATTGTCGTCAAGCCGACACCGTGCTTGCAACGGGCGCCGGCAGTTTCGTTGGGGAAAATTCGCAATGGATATCGGCTACTTCCTGAAGCTGATGACCGAAAAGAACGCTTCGGACATGTTCTTGACCACCGGTGCGCCGGTCTACATCAAGATCGAGGGCAAGCTGTACCCGCTGGGCAACACCGGCCTGCCGCCGGGCATGGTCAAGAAAATCGCCTATTCGCTGATGGACGAGGGCCAGGTGCCCCAGTTCGAGCGCGAGCTGGAACTCAACATGGCCATCGCCCTGGCCGATGCCGGGCGCTTCCGTGTCAATGTGTTCAAGCAGCGGGGCGAGGTCGGCATGGTCATCCGCGCCATCCGCAGCCGGATTCCGAGCATCGAAGAGCTCAACCTGCCGCAGGTGCTGAAGGACGTCATCATGACCCCGCGTGGCCTGGTGCTGGTGGTGGGGTCCACCGGCTCGGGCAAGTCCACCTCGCTGGCGTCGATGATCGACCACCGCAACAGTACGACCACCGGGCACATCCTCACCATCGAGGACCCGATCGAGTACCTGCACAAGCACAAGATGTCGATCGTCAACCAGCGCGAGGTCGGGCTGGACACCCATGCCTTCCACAACGCGCTGAAGAACGCGATGCGCGAGGCGCCGGACGTGATCCTGATCGGCGAGATCCTGGATGCGGAAACGATGGAGGCGGCCATCGCCTTCGCCGAGACCGGCCACCTGTGCCTGGCCACCCTGCACTCCAACAACGCCGACCAGACCATCGAGCGCATCCTCAACTTCTTCCCGGAAAGCGCGCACAAGAACG
>JAFAFD010000302.1 GCA_023423675.1 Pseudomonadota bacterium
GCGCCGGGCCATGCCCGGCGGCACTTCCCGCGTCGATCAATCCCCGCCCTGGTCGGCGTCCGCCGCACAGGTGAACGCCTTGCGCTTGTCCACCAGGCGGCCCATCAGGCGGTCGCTCAGCGGCAGCGCATTGCCGTTGAGGCGCCAGTCGTAGATCACGCTGAAGGCCAGCACGCGGGCGACATACTCGCGCGTTTCCTTGTAGCTGATCGTCTCGATCCACAGGTCCGGGTCGAAGCCCGGGCGCTGGCTCTGCCAGCGTGCGGTCGGGGTCGGGCCGGCGTTGTAGGCGGCGATGGTCACGTAGGGCAGGCCGTCGTATTTGTTCATCAGCTGGCGCAGATAGGCCGTGCCGATGGCGATGTTGGTGTCCGGGTCGTACAGGCTCTCGGCGCCGCCGTAGGCGGTCAGGCCAATGTTCTTCGCCACGCCCGCGCCCGTGGCCGGCAGCACCTGCATCAGGCCCATCGCGTTGGCAGGGGAGCGCGCGCGCGGGGTGAAGATGCTTTCGGCACGGATCTCCGCGGCCACCCAGGCCGGGTCGATGGCGTTGCGCGAGGCTTCGCGGCGGATGGTGCTGTCGTGGTGCAGCGGGAAGCGCAGGTCGTACAGGCGCTGTTCCTGCGGCTGCTTGCCGAGTGCGAACACGGCGCGGTCGAACCAGCCGTTGTCCTGCGCCACGCGCACCGCCAGGCGGCGCTGGGTGTCATCGAAACGCGACAGCGCGCTGTTCCACTCGGCCACGGCCCAGCCGTTGCGATCGATCTGGTACAGCGCCATCGCGCGCTGGATGGCCGGATCGCGGGCGACCGCGGCCTGCGCCTGCGCGCTGTCATTGGGCTTCCACGGGCACAGCGTGTAGTTCTGCTGCAGCTTGTCGGCGGCCAGGAAACCGTGGAAGGTCGGTGCGCGCGCGGCCGTGCGGAACAGCGGCTGGGCCTGCTGCGCCTGCCCGGTCTTTTCCAGCATGCGGCCTTCGAAATACGCCCAGCGCGAATCGTTGCGCTGCTTGCTGCCCATCTTGCGGATGGCGGTCAGCGCCGCCGCCCAGTCACCGCGCGACATCGCCTCACGCACGCGCCATTCGTGCAGGCGCTCGTCGTAGGCCGATTCGGGCACGGCGTTGAGCCGGCGCGCGGAGTCGGGCAGGTAGGAGGCCACCGTCCACAGCGCGATCTGGTAACGCACCTGGGCCTGCTGGTCGGCGCTCAGGCCGAGTGCCTGCGCGTACTGCGGCAGCTGCTGTTCGGTGGCACCGGGGTCGGCCTTGGCCAGCTTTTCCAGGCCGTCGGTGGCGATGCGCCGGCTGCGCTCGTTGCGCGGCCAGTTCAGCGCGCTGGCATTGGGCTTGTCGACGAAGGCGGCGTAGGTGTTGGCCATAGCCAGATCGGCCGCGGGCAGGCCGCGCGCGGCGCTGCGCATCACTGCCGGCTGCTGTGCATCGGCGGCGGCGTCGACGCGTTCCCAGCGCAGTGCATCGCTCATGCCGCCCTGCGCCTGCAGTACGGCAAACACCGCGTCACAGGCATCGGGCAGCGACTTGCCGTTCTTGCGCCACAGGTCCTGTGCTTCGCTGATCCACTGCGGATCGACCTTGCCGGTGGCCTGGCGCGCGGTCAGCTGGGCGCAGCGCAGGCCGAGGTTGTCGGTGGGTGCCCAGTTGGCCAGCAAGGTGGTCCAGTCCTGGCGGCGGGCCACCGAGGGCAGCCAGACGCTGCGGAAACTGTTGGCTACAGCCTGGCCGTCATAACGCTTGAGAAAGGCCTGGGCCTGGCCGGTATCGACCGTGTCGATGTTGCGGCGAAGCTGGGCGAACTCGACCCAGCCATAGGCCGGGTGGCGGCTTAGCGCGGCGGCCTGGCGCGGATCGAGCTGGCCGCGTTCGGCCGCATCGATGGCGGCCTTGAGCTGGCCGCTCTGGGCGTCGAGTGACTGGGCGCTGGCGCAGCCGATCAGCAGCGATGCGGACAGCGGGAGCAGGGACAGGGCGGTCGAAGAGCGTCGGGTCATGGCACCAGCATAGCGGGCGCTGGCTGAATTCAGTTTCGCATCGCGTGCACGCTGGCTGTACTGATGCAAATGGCCTGCTTTGACGGTGGGTCAGGCCGGAGGTTCCGGCCGGTCCAAGGCGAAATTCAGTGAGAGTCGTCGCATAAAGCACGCTTTGTACGCGTTTCGCGCGTTTGACGCTTTTGCCAATTGAAAAGAGTCGCATGGCAGGTGCCTGCTGCACTCAAACAGGAGCACCCGCTCCGTGCCTGCAGAGGAGCCTCGCATGTCAGATCAGCTTAAGCCGTTCAGTCCTGTCTCGGTTGCCGTCATCCAGTTCGATCCCCAATGCGGTCCGGAAAACGTCCAGACCAACATCGAGCGGGCGCGGCTGCTTGCTGCACAAGCCGTGGAGCGCGGCGCGCAACTGGTTGTGCTGCCGGAGCTCTGCTCCACAGGCTATTCGTTCAGCAGCCGCACAGAAGCATTTGCGATGGCTGAATCCGTACCAGATGGAAAGACGGCGCAATACTGGGAGACCTTCGCGCGCGAGGCGGGCATTCACCTGGCCGTGGGCGTTGCGGAACGCGATGGTGCCCGCCTTTACAACACCGCCGTGCTGTTCGGTCCGGATGGCTACATCGGACGCTACCGCAAGACCCATCTGTGGTGCCGCGAGAAGCTTTACTTCTGTGCCGGCGACCTCGGCTATCCGGTGTTCGAGACGAGCGTTGGCCGGATCGGCCTGATGATCTGCTGGGATGTGTGGTTCCCGGAGGTGCCGCGCCTGCTTGCGTTGCAGGGGGCCGACATCATCCTCAGCCTCAACTGCTGGGTGTGGACACCGCCGCCGTTGTTCGATGAAAGCGGACGTTGCATGGCCAGCTACCTGACCATGACCGCCGCACACGTCAACAACGTGTTCATCGCAGCGGCCAATCGGGTCGGTACAGATCGCGGGGATCGCTTCCTGGGCTGCTCGTTGATTGTCGGTACCAACGGATGGCCGCTGGCCCCGATCGCAGCGCCTGAAGGTGAGGCGGTGGTGATGGCCGAGGTGGACCTGTCCACGGCACGCAGCGCGCCGATCTGGAATTCTCTCAACGATCTCTGCCGCGACCGGCGTACCGATCTCTTCGATCCGATGCTGGGCTATCGCCAGCATCCCATGCTGCCGCGCTGAGGGACCGACATGGCGCGCATCCCGTCACATGCTCAAGCGGCAGCCTCCCGCAGCCATTTCGGCCCGGCACTCTTCCTCGCGACGTTCGCGCTGGTGATCGTCGCGACGCTGGTGGTCGGGTGGGGTGCGGCGTCTCCCGGCCAGCTCTGGCCGGACCATGCCCAGATGATGGGCAGCCTTGATACATGGGCAGGTCGTTGGCGATGGTGGGTTGGCGATGCCAGTGAAGTGACCTTCTACAAGCATGAGTTTGCCTCGCTCGGCCTGATCGGCGGTGCGGCATTGGCCCATTGGGCGCACCGGCGAGGAAAGCGATGGCAGGGGTTCCCGATCTGCTACGGCACTGGCCGCTGGCCCTGGGTCGCGGTAGCTTCGATTGGCGGACTTCTGCTTGCCAATTTGATGTTTGCGAGCACGGTGCAGGGCGGGCGCTGGCAGCCCACCTTTGTTGCTGCAGTCTCGCTGCCGGCGGCGATGGTACTGCTGTTCGGTGGCGGCTGGAAGATTACGGGAATCGCCGCTGCATCTGGCGCATTGCTGGTCACGCCGCTGGCGTTGTTGCTGGTGAATCAGATTTGCGCACCGCTGGGCCTGCCCGCCGTCATCGGCAACGTCCTTGCCATGGCACTGGCAAGCGCGGCTGCCTTTGTCGCCGCGAGGCGGCTGGGCTGGAAGCCGGCTCCCGCTGCGCCTGGGTCAGCGCCGGCTGCGCCCGTCACGCGGCATGGCTGGCAATGGGGCATGCGCAGGGTACTGGCGGACTTCAGTGAAGCACCCTTCCTGGGCAACGAGCTCGCCAGTGCCGGGCTGATCGGTGGCGTACTGCTGGCGGCGCTGCTGCAGCCGGCCGGACCCTTTTATGGCACCGGTTGGCTGATGGCCTTGCTGTGCGGCCAGGCGCTCGCCTCCGCGGTGGGGGTCTGGGTATGGCGAGAGCGCTGGATGCAACGGGGCTGGTATCCCACGTACATCCCGATTGTCTCCGTGGTTCCTGCCTGCATTCTTGCGCACGGCGGGAGCGCGGCGGTGGTGGTGCTGTCCGCGCTGATGGGGGCACTGCTGACGCCACCGCTGGCTGCGGCATGTTCTGCTCGCTTGCCTGCACACGTGCACCCGTATATCGGCAATCTCCTCTCGATGGCGGCAGGCGTTCTGCTGATCGTCCCGGCGGTGGGCTGGATACTGAAGGGGGCCACATGAAGCGGCTGGCATTGGGCTCACTCGGCGGCACCCTCAGCATGCGGGGTGACACAGCGGAAGTGGGCATCGTTCCGAAGATCTCCGCGCAGTTGCTGGCGGAGGCAGTGCCGGGACTGAACAGGTTGGCATCCGTGCAGACGCATACGCTTGGTCTGTCACCCAGTGCGTCGATGTCGTGGGTCGACGTTCTCGCTGCGCGCGACTGGGCCGACGCGATGGTGGATGACGGCGCTGATGGCGTGGTCATCACCCAGGGCACCGACACGCTCGAGGAGTCCGCGTATCTGTTGGATCTGCTGTGGCCGCACCCACAGCCGCTGGTGTTGACTGGTGCCATGCGCGGGGCTGATGCAGCTGGTGCTGATGGGCCGGGAAACGTGCTGGCTGCGGCGATTGCGGCATTGGATCCGCACACGCGCATGCGCGGGGTGGTCGTCGCCATGCAGGACCGACTGTACGCGGCGGACCAGGTGCGCAAAGTCCATAGTCTGGATCTGGATGCCTTCCAATCGCCAGGTAAAGGTTGTATCGGGCGGGTGCAGGAAGAGCAATGCAGCTATGAAGGATCGCCTCCGGAACGACTGCCTGCACTGGTGCCAACACGGGTTCAGCAACGGGTAGCCTTGCTCGAGGCGGTGCTGGGCGAAGGTCCTGAGGTGCTGCATTCGGTGCTGGAGAGCGGATGCGAAGGGCTGGTTGTGGCGGCCATGGGCGCGGGCCATGTCCCGTCCAGTTGGGTCGAACCCTTGGCGCGTGCCGCAGTGCATCGTCCCGTCATCATCGCCTCGCGCACCGGCGCCGGCGCGACGGCACGGCATACCTATGGCTTTGCTGGCGGCGAAATCCACCTGCAGCGGCGGGGGCTGCTGATGGCGGGATCCCTGTGCCCACGCAAGTGTCGCCTTTTGTTGTGGACGCTGATCGGCTCGGACGCACTCGGCTCTCTGCAGGAGCGCCTGCAAGCGTACGGCGGAGGCGTGAGCAACGGCAGCTGAATGCTCCACGCGCAGACACTGCCGCGAGCCTGCACCGGCGACGTACTGTCGGCTTGGGCGAACGGCCCGGGTGCAAGGAGTGGCACATGGCGTTCAGTAGCGCAGGAAAAAGCGGCCCTTTGGCGGAGATCAATGTCACGCCGCTGGTGGATGTGATGCTGGTGTTGTTGATCATCTTCATCGTGACCGCGCCGATGCTGTCGCGGCCCATCGCGGTGCAGCTGCCACAGGCGACCGACCGGGTGGTCGACCGTCCCGACCCACCACCACCGATCGAGCTGCGCCTGGATGCGTCCAGCCAGCTGAGCTGGAACGGCCAGCCGATGGCCATCAACGATCTGCAGGCGCGCCTGCGCACCCAGGCCAGCGAGCACGCCGGCAACCTCCCGGAGCTGCGCATCGCCACCGACCCGTCTGCCGAATACGAAGGCATGGCGAAGATCCTGGCGGCCGCCGAGGCCACGGGAATGGAGCGGATCGCGTTCGTGCGATGACCGGGCTGTGCGTCGTTGAGGGGGCTGTGCTCCCTCAACGGCGGTCAGGGACGGGATGCGTCGGGATGGGCGCCGGACATCTGCTGATGGAGCGGCCCCGTATCAGGCAGCGTTGACTCCACAACCCGCAGAAATGCCGCCTCTATCTGGGCTGGAATGGGTGTTGCGTCTGCCCGCCAGCGCCCCTGCGCGTGATCGTAGTCAACGTCGAACGCCGTCAGCTGCGCATTCTCGAAATCCACGATGACCGTCAGGCCCCGCCCGGACTGAAGTGCCCGGTCTCTGGGCGATGCGCAGTTGTTGCATTCAATCACGCCCCCCGCACGGGCGTGCCCTGCAGGAATCAGTGCCACTAGCGCCACGGTCATTGCGTGGAATGCGACGTTGTTGGCCCTCATCACAAGCACCTCTTCAGCAGGTCGGGAGTGACAGTTTTCCCATTGTTTCAGCCTACATGTGCGGTCTCCCGGCAATTTCGGATTGTTCCTAGGAGCTGGGCCTCAGCCCTGTATTTCCGGCACTGGATGCAGATGTTTCATTCATCAGAACGGCGTGAAAGGGTGCCGCAGGTCACGCCATTCTTTTTACAGCTTGTTTACAAAGGAGACGCTGCCGCCACGCAGGGGGGAGCGCGGCAGCCCATGTCCCGACATTCCTTTGGAGAGAGAGCGAATGAATCACCTGCATTACCGCCCCTTGGCGGTCGCTGTCGCGCTGTGCGTGACGGCCCTGGCACCGCTGGGGGCAATGGCCCAGACGGCCACCACCCTGGATGCGGTCGAAGTGACCGGCACGCGCATCAAGCGTGCTGAAGTGGAAGGCCAGGTGCCGATCCAGACGCTGAGCCGGGGCGACATCGAACGCACCGGCCTGAGCTCGATCGGCGAAGTGCTGCAGCAGCTCACCGGTTCGGGTTCGGCGTTGAACGCCAAGTTCAATTCGTCCGGCAATTTCGGCTTCCCGCCGGATGGCAGTGGCGTCGGTGCCGGTTCGGCACAGGTCGACCTGCGCCACCTGGGCGCCAAGCGCGTGCTGGTGCTGGTCGATGGCATCCGCTGGGTCAATGAATCCTCGGCGTCGGGCGTGGGCGCGGCTACCGACCTCAACACCATTCCGCTGGCGATTGTCGAACGCATCGAAGTGCTGGAAGACGGTGCCTCGTCGCTGTACGGCTCCGATGCGATCGCCGGCGTGGTCAACATCATCACCCGGCGCGACTTCGATGGCGGGCAGGTGACCCTGAACTACGGCGAGTACAGCAAGGGCGACGGCACGCAGAAGGGCGTGGACCTGGCCTGGGGCACCAGCGGCGAGCGCTACAGCCTGTTCCTCGGCGCGAGCTGGACCAGGCAGGATGCGGTGTATGCGCGCGACCGCGAACAGTCGCGCTTCCCGATTCCCGGCACCGGCCTGGCCTTCGGCAGCGGCGGCATCCCGCAGGGGCGCTTCGCCTTCGTCGATCCCAACACCGGCGCCGAGCAGGACATCGTGCCCAATACCGGCGTGAGCAACCCGCGCTATGACGGCAGCGCCGGCTGCAACCGCAGCGACGACTACCACTGCTTCACCAGCGCCGACCGCTTCAACTTCGCCGAATACAACATGGTGCTGACCCCGTCCGAGCGCAAAGGCGTGTTCGGCCAGTTCCGCTTCGACATCACCGACGATGTGCAGTGGTACGTGAAGGCGCTGGGCAACCGCCGCGAATCGACCAACCAGGCCGGCCCGGAACCGCTGTTCTTCGGGCCTGACGGTGCTACCGGCAATCCGCTGGCCGACAACATCGTGGTGTCGGCGCTGAACCCGTACAACCCGTTCGGCTTCGACCTGGTGTCCGGCGACAACATGAGCCTGATCGGTCGCCGCCCGGTGGAAGGCGGCGCGCGCGTGTTCGAGCAGGAGGTCAACACCACGTACTTCGCCACCGGTCTGGTGGGCAGCTTCCAGGCGGCGAACCGCAGCTGGTACTGGGACGTCAACGGCATGTACAGCAAGAACAAGGCCGAGCAGACCAACTACGGCAGCTACAACATCTACAACGTGAACCTGGCGCTGGGCGATCCGGCGCTGTGCGCGGCCACGCCGGGCTGCGTGCCGCTGAACATCTTCGGTGGCGTCGGCTCGATCACCCCGGACATGCTGCGCTGGATCCAGCCGGTGGTGCGCGACCGCAGCCAGAACGAGCTGAGCCTGGTCACCGCCAACCTGTCCAGCGATCTGTTCACCCTGCCGGCCGGCCCGGTGTCCTTCGCCACCGGCCTGGAACACCGGCGCTATGAAGGCTGGTACCAGCCCGATCCGCTGACGGTGATCGGCCACTACAACGGCGTGCCCTCGCAGCCGACGTCCGGTTCCTACGACGTCAACGAGGCCTACCTGGAGTTGAGCGTTCCGATCTTCGCCGACTCGTCGCTGGGCAAGAAGCTGGACCTGAGCCTGGCCGGGCGCTATTCGGATTACTCGACCTTCGGCGGCGAGTTCACCCCCAAGTACGGCCTGCGCTGGCAGGTGACCGATGACTTCGTGCTGCGCAGCACCTATGCCGAGGGTTTCCGTGCACCGTCCATCGGCGAGCTGTACGGCTCGGCCGCGCGTGCCGACCTGCAGCTGTTCGATCCCTGCTCGGTGGGCCTGGGCGGTACCGCGCCGCGCGGCAATCCTGCCAACTGCGCCGCACTGGGCGTGCCGACCGGTTTCCAGCAGGCCAACTCGCAGATCTCGGTGACCACCGGCGGCAACCGCGAACTGGAGCCGGAGCGTTCGCGCAGCTCCAGTGCCGGCTTCGTGTGGAGCCCGTGGTTCGGCAACAACGCCACCTGGTCCGAACGCTTCGACGTGGAGGTGACCTTCTACCGCCACAACATCGACGGCGCGATCCAGGCGATCAACGCACAGACCCAGCTGGACCTGTGCGTGGACACGCTGGCCCCGACCTACTGCGATGGCATCACCCGTGCCAGCACCGGTGCAGTCAGCAGCTTCAACAACCGCCTGACCAACCTGGGTTCGATCAAGACCGATGGCTGGGACGTGGACCTGTTCTGGACGCTGCCGCAGAGCGACATCGGCCAGTTAAAGCTGGGCTGGAAGAACACGTTCGTCGGCCGCTACGAGGCCACCGGTGCGGCCGGCCAGCGGCAGCCGCAGAAGCCGGGCGTGGAAGTGGCCGACAGCTCGATTCCGGAGTGGACCAGCAACGCCAGCATCGGCTGGACGTTGGACAACTGGAGCGCCAACTGGACGGTGCGCCACATCTCCGAGCTGACCGAGGACTGCGGTGATGCGGTGGCCTTCCCGGTGTGCGGCAACCAGGCCGCCGGCACCAACACGCTGGCCGCCACCACGTACCACGACCTGCAGGTGGGCTACAAAATCGACTGGATGAAGGGGCTGCAGCTGACCGCGGGCCTGAACAACGTGTTCGACAAGGATCCGCCGATCTGCCTGTCGTGCTCGTTGAACGGCTACGACGCCTCGACCTACGACATCCCGCGTGGCCGCTACTGGTACATGCGCGCGGACCTGCGGTTCTAGGTTGACCGGCAGGTGCCAGGGAACGGCACCTGCTTTTCACCGGTAGCGCCGGGC
>JAFAFD010000308.1 GCA_023423675.1 Pseudomonadota bacterium
GGCATCCGCGAGGACGACTCGCCGATCACCCGCGACAGCGCCCGCTTCGTGCCCCACGCGATCATCGGCGACGGCCGCAGGCGGATGGTGCTGGAAGCCTGAGAGGGCCCCCGATCCGACGGCGACGCAAGGAAGAACGGCGCCCCTGTTTCCAGGGACGCCGTTCGGACTGCTGCAGAAAACATGGTAGCGGGGGCAGGATTTGAACCTGCGACCTTCGGGTTATGAGCCCGACGAGCTGCCAGACTGCTCCACCCCGCAGCAGAAGAACATTATGCAGGAAGACCTGCTTTTTCGCAAGCTTCCGTGCGTCATGTCCGCACGGAAGCTTGCGGCTTTCCCGGTCAGGCGAACGCCGCCTGGCACCAGGCCATGATCGGGCTCCATGCGAAGCCCAGCACCAGCAGCGCCAGCGCGTTGACCGCGAACAGCGTCTTCAGCGGCATGCTGTCCCGCGCCTCGATCGCCTGGCCCTCGGGCTCGTCGAAGTACATCACCTTGATCACGCGCAGGTAGTAGAACGCACCGATCACGGCGAACACGATGCCCAGGATCGCGAGCCACAGCATGTCGCCTTCGATCGCCGCGCGCAGCACTACCAGCTTGGCCCAGAAGCCGAGGAAGGGCGGGACACCGGCCAGCGAGGCCATGATCACCAGCACCATCGCCGCCATCCACGGGCTGCGGGCGTTGAGGCCCTTGAAGTCCGCGATGCGGTCGGCCTCGAAGCCGTTGCGCGCGAGCACCACGATGGCGCCGAAGGCGGCCGCCGACATGATGGCGTAGCTGATCGCGTAGAACATCGCCGCGGCATAGCCCTCGGGACCGCCGCCGGCCAGGCCGAGCAGCAGGAAGCCGACGTGCGACACCGTCGAGTACGCCAGCATGCGCTTCAGGTTCGACTGCGCGATGGCGAAGATGTTGCCCACGGCCAGCGACAGCGCCGCCAGCAGCGCGACCATCAGCTGCCACTGGTCCTGCAGCGGACCGACGCCGGATTCCAGCAGGCGGTAGGCCATGCCGAACACCGCCAGCTTCGGCGCCGAGCCGATGAACAGCGACATCGGGGTCGGGGCGCCGTGGTAGGCGTCGGGGAGCCACATGTGGAAGGGCGCTGCGCCGAACTTGAAGCACACGCCGACCACGAGGAACACGGTGCCGGTCAGCAGCAGCGTGCGGGTGCCGCCGTCGACCGTGGCCGCGGCGCTGGCGATGGTCGCGAGGTCGAGGCTGCCGGTGGCGCCGTAGACCAGCGACATGCCGAACAGCAGCAGGCCCGAGGCCAGCGAACCCAGGACGAAGTACTTCATCGCGGCTTCGGAGCCGACCGGGTTGTCGCGGTCGATCGCCACCAGCGCGTACTGGCAGAGCGCCAGCAGCTCGAGGCCGACGTAGACCGTGGCCAGGTTCGGCGCCGAGACCAGCAGCATCATGCCGACGGTCGCGAACAGCATCAGCACCGGGAGTTCGCCCTTGTACAGGCCGCGTTCCTGCATGAAATGCCACGCGTAGCCGAGCGACATCGCGGTCACCACCAGGATGAAGACCTTGAGCACGTCGGCCGCGGTGTCGCGCACGAACATGTCGGCCAGCACCATGCCCTGCCCGCCCACGCCGGCAACGATCATGGCGGCCGCGGCCAGCAGGACCGCGATCGCGAGCGAATGGGTCACCACGCGGCGGCGCTCGCCGATGAACAGGTCCAGCATCAGCAGCGCGAACGCGCCGATCACCACCACGAGCTCGGGCGCCAGCGGCGCGATGTCGGCCAGCGTCCGGACGGGAGGGGTCATAGCTCCAGGCATCATCGCGTCACGTTCCTCAAAGCTTGCTGTTGGCGAGCACGCCCGCCAGCTGCGCGATGGACGGTTCCATCAGGTCGGTCAGGGGCTTGGGCCAGAGGCCGATGAGCAGGACGCCTGCGGCGAACACGCCCAGCACCAGGGCCTCGCGGCCATTGATGTCCTTCATGGCGGCGACGTGGGCGTTGCCGACCTCGCCGTACATCACCCGCTTCACCAGCCACAGGGTGTAGCCCGCGCCCAGGATCAGGGTGATCGCGGCCACGAAGGCGATCAGCGGATGGCTCTGGAACGCGGCCACGATGACCATGAACTCGCCCACGAAACCCGACGTGCCCGGCAGGCCGGAGTTCGCGAACGCGAACAGCACGTAGAAGGCCGCGAACCAGGGCATCACGTTGGCCACGCCGCCGTAGTCGCGGATCATGCGCGTGTGCATGCGGTCGTAGAGCACGCCGACGCAGGTGAACATCGCACCGGAGATGAAGCCGTGCGAGACCATCTGCACCATCGCGCCCTGCATGCCCAGCCGCGCGGCCTCGGGGTTGCCGGTGTCGCGCACCAGCGCGAAGGCGATGAAGATGCCGAGCGTCACGAAGCCCATGTGCGACACCGACGAATACGCGATCAGCTTCTTCATGTCCTGCTGGACCAGCGCCACCAGGCCGACGTAGACCACCGCCACCAGCGACAGCGCGATCAGCAGCCAGGCCCACTCGTG
>JAFAFD010000345.1 GCA_023423675.1 Pseudomonadota bacterium
GCGGCGATGTCCGCGCCCCGCCGCTGCTGCGCCAGGATGCCCTGCGCCAGCCGTTGTGCGCTGGCCAGGCCCAGGTTGAAGCCATGCGCGGTGACCGGGTGCATGCCCACCGCGGCATCGCCGATCAACGCCGAACGTTCGCCGACGAACTGGTGCGCGTACACCCCTACCAGCGGATAGGCCTTGGGCGTGGCCACCGGCTGCATCCGCCCCAGGCGATGCTCGAAGCACGCGGTGATGGCCTCGCCGAAGCCCACCTCATCCATCGCCAGCAGCTCCTCGATCTGCCGCGGCGGCAGGGTGATGACCGCCGAGGCCTGGCCTTCGTTGAGCGGCAGCAGCGCCATCGTGCGGCCATAGCCGAACCATTCCCACGCGGCGTGATGGTGGTCGCGCTCGACCTGCATGCGGCAGACCAGCATCGACTTGCCGAAGTCGCGCATCTGCGCGCCGATGCCGAGCATGCGGCGGGTGGCGGAGAAGCGGCTGTCGGCGGCGACCAGCAGGCGGGCATGCAGTTCGCTGCCGTCATCCAGCGTGACCACGTGGCCCTGGGCATCGGCCTGCACGGCCAGCACTTTGCGGCCGTCAAAAAGCTCCAGCCCGGCCTGGCCCTGCACCGCCTCCCAGGCGGCACGTCGGATCAGGTGGTTGGGCACCAGCCAGCCGAGCGGCTGGCCATCAACCTGGCCACTGGCGAAGGTCAGCGCGAACGGCGAACCGCCGTTCAGCACCCGCGCATCGCGCAGCTCGGAAATTTCGGCTTCGGGCAGGCGCTGCCACAGGCCCAGCTGTTCCAGGCTCTGTCGAGACGCATGGGTCAGGGCAATCTCGCGGCCATCGAAGGCCGCCTGGGCCAGCGCCTGGCGCGGCTGCACCTCGACCAGGCCGACCTGCAGGCCGCTGCCGGCCAGCGCACGCGCAAAGCACAGGCCCGCTGGGCCCGCACCGACCACCACCACGTCCATCCTGCGCATCCGCGCCTCCTGCCGTTGATTCCAGTCGCCCCCAGCATAGCGCCAGGCGCATGACTGGCCTTGATCTGGATCAGGCCTGCGCCTGCCTCAGAGCAGTGCGAATACCAGCTTGAAGATCGCCACGATCGAGACCACCCAGACCAGGCTGCGCACGTAGGGCACGCCTGCCGCGTACAGCGGCAGGTAGACCACCCGCGCCCAGAAATAGACCTGCGCGGCCAGCACCGTGGTCTCGTTGCTGCGCCCAGCCACCACCACCGCGATCGCGGCGGCAGCGAAGAACGGGAACGTTTCGAAGAAATTGGCCTGCGCCCGCTTCAGCCTTCCTGCCAACGGGCTCAGTGGCACGTCGGGCGCATCACGCGCCGACGCGTTCCACTTCATGCCGCGCTCGCGGGTGACCACGGCGGACGAGGCGAAGATGTACACGAAGCCGAGCAGCATCGCCCAGGCCAGCAGGGTCAGTTCAGTGGCCATCGAGGTTCTCCGTCAGGGTGCGGACGCGCGCAGGCTGTAGCCGGCCAGGCGCCAGGTCTTGTCCTCGTCGAAACGGAACGAGACCAGTTCGCGCACCGGCTGCGCGCTGTTGGCGAAGCGGGTCGGGAAGCTGACATTGATGTACAGGCCTTCCGGCACGGCGGCACCGGCGGCGTACTTGACCCGGGTGATGGTGGGCTGGCCGCGGCCGTTCATGGTGCCAAGGCGGGTGCGATCGGCGGCCAGCTGGCTGACGAACGCCGCCTTGGGCACCGCGCGGCGGGCCACGGCCGAGGCACCGTCCCACAGCTCACCGGCACGGTTGCTGTCCACCAGCTGCGCGGCCTTCAGTGCCGCAGCGCTCATGTCCGCATCCTGCTTCTGCACCTGTGCCTGCTGCGCAGCGGTCAGCGCCGGCGCAGCCGGTGCAGCGGTGGCCGGCTTGGCCGCCGCCGGGGTCGCAGGCGCCGGGCGTGACGGGGACGGTGCGGGCGTGGCCGGTGCCGGGGCTTGCGCCAGCGCGGTCAACGGCAGCAGGGACAACAGCAGGAACTTCGGCAAACGCACGCGCTTCATGGACACCGCCGGTTCAAGGGTAAGAACCGCAGTCTACTTCAGCCCGGTGAGTACGCCGTCAGCGCGCGGGGGCGCTGGCCTCCACGGCCGCGGCATCGCCCTGCGCGGCCGGCGCGGCCCCTTCGGCGGCCGGTTGTTCGGCCACCGGCGGCTTCTCCGGCGGGGCCGGCGGCAGGGTCGCCACATCGATCTCCGACAGCGGGCTCTCTTCCGGGCACACCTCATCGGGGAAGCCGAAGCGCTGCTTCAGCGCCTGGCCGCAGCTGTTGATCGATTCCATGTCCGCGCCTTCGCGCTTGCACTGCTGGTCGAAGGCCCCCCGGAAGGCGTCCTTGCGCTGCACGAAATCATCGCCGCAGGCACGCATCTGCTTGATGCGTTCCAGATCGTCCTGCACCGCATTGGTCCCGTCCAGGCCGAACTGACGCAGTTCGTCGGGGGTGAGCAAGCGCAGGCTGCGATTGGGCACCGTCATCATCAGGTCGGCCACGCCCACGGCAACGCCGTTGCGCTGCAGGTAATCCTTCACGTTGTCGTAGACCTCGTGCAGCTCGCGGTTGAGCTCGGCGCGTGACGTGGCCTTGGAACTGATGCGCATCATGCGGTGAATGCCGACCTTGCCCGACAGCAGCCGGTTGTCGCCGGCCGCGAGCACGAACACGCAGGCGCTGTGGCAGATGGAGCCCTCGCGCACCCAGATGGTCCAGCCCGACTCACCGATGCTGTCGCCGGCCACGATGGCCGATTCAACCTGGCCGCCGCTGGAATCCAGGTCGAGGATGCGCTTGTGGATCTTCAACGCATCGGCCACCACTGCCAGCCGCCACATCATCTCGGCGAAGCCCGGATTGATCTTGCCGTGGTAGCGAACGCGCAGCAGCCCGCGCTCGGCACAGGGCTGCATGGCCTGCTGGATCTGCTCGCGCTGCAGGCCTTCCAGTTCAACGCCATCCCCGCCATCGACGGCGTAGTCGGTACCGCAGCTGATCCAGGCCTGGCCGTTTTCCAGCTGCGCCTGCGGCCACGGCCGATCCGCCCGGCTGCGCGGCGGCGCCACCGGCGGAGGCGGTGCGTCAGCCGCATTGATCGACACCATGTTCTCGCCATCGCTGGCCGGCGCCCGCGTCGCCTTGTCGGCGGCAGTGACGTTGCCAGGGTTCTCAAGCTGGCTGCAGCCCGCCAGGGCCAGGCACAACAGGGGCAACCAGCGGAATCTGACGGACATCGGGCAACCGGGCTTCATGGGAACAAGGCCCCCAGTCTACCCGCCCCCGCCGCGCATTCAGCGCGCGCCACTGAACCCCTTCTGACCCTGGGGAAAGCGTGTCGACAAACGGTCGACACCTACCAAAGGCAAAGCCAAAGCGTGCCGACCAACGGTCGACACCCACCAGCAGCAGATTCCACCAGCAGCAGATTCCACCAGCAGCAGGTTCCAACAGCCGCGGCCAACTGTCAGAGGTGGGGCGGTGTGGGCTGGCAGGACCGTTGGCGCCATGGATGGCGCCATCGAGCCCCCATGG
>JAFAFD010000363.1 GCA_023423675.1 Pseudomonadota bacterium
CTGGTGCTGTCCTCGCTGGCCTCCAGCGTGGCGGTGCTGACTGCCGACGAAAAGGAACTGGGCGTGGTGCTGGTCGACATGGGCGCCGGCACCACCGACATCGCCGTGTTCGTGCAGGGCGCGATCTGCCACACCGCGTCGCTGCCGATCGCCGGCGACCACGTGACCAACGACATCGCGCACATGCTCCGCACGCCGACCCCGGAAGCCGAGCAGATCAAGGTGCGCTATGCCTGCGCCCTGGCCCAGCTGGCCACCGCCGAGGAAAGCATCCAGGTGCCGTCGGTGGGCGACCGTCCGCCGCGCCGCATGCCGCGCCATTCGCTGGCGCAGGCAGTGCAGGGCCGCTACGAGGAAATCTTCGAGATGGTGCAGGCCGAACTGCGCCGCTCCGGTTTCGAGGAACTGGTGCGCGCCGGCCTGGTGCTGACCGGTGGTGCCTCGAAGATGGAAGGTGTGGTCGAACTGGCCGAGGAAATGCTGCAGATGCCGGTGCGCGTGGGCATCCCGCAGCACGTCACCGGCCTCGGCGAAGTAGTGGGCAACCCGGTGCATGCCACCGGGGTGGGCCTGCTGCTGATGGGCAGCCAGAACGAGCATCCGCGCCGGCCGTCGCTGCCGACCGGACGCGCGGGCAGCATGTTCAAGAAACTCAAGACCTGGTTCCGCGGCGAATTCTGACGCGGAACCTGCATCACCCGGGTCCGCCCGGTTGCAATACCGGCAACACGACGCAACAACGCAACACACAACCCACACAGCCGCATCGGCAACATGACGCGAAAAGGCAGGAGGCCTGAACGCCCATGCCACCGACAAGCGGATACAACGAGGACACGGACATGGCGCATTTTGAACTGATCGAAAAGATGGCACCCAATGCGGTGATCAAGGTGGTTGGCGTGGGCGGCGGCGGCGGCAATGCCGTGGCGCACATGGTCAACTCGGCAGTGGATGGTGTGGAATTCATCACCGCCAACACCGACTCGCAGGCCATCAAGAATTGCGGTGCCAAGCTGCAGCTGCAGCTGGGTACCAACGTGACCAAGGGCCTGGGCGCAGGCGCGAATCCGGAAGTTGGCCGCCAGGCTGCTCTGGAAGACCGTGAGCGCATCATGGACGCCCTGCAGGGCGCGGACATGGTGTTCATCACCGCCGGCATGGGCGGCGGCACCGGCACCGGCGCTGCACCGGTGGTGGCACAGCTGGCCAAGGAAATGGGCATCCTGACCGTGGCCGTGGTCACCAAGCCGTTCCCGTTCGAAGGCCGTCGCCGCATGCAGGTCGCGCTGAAGGGCATCGAAGAGCTGAGCCAGCACTGCGATTCGCTGATCACCATCCCGAACGAGAAGCTGATCACCGTGCTGGGTCGCAACGCGACCATGATCCAGGCCTTCCGTGCCGCCAACGACGTGCTGCAGGGCGCCGTGCAGGGCATCGCCGACCTGATCGTGCGTCCGGGCCTGATCAACGTCGACTTCGCCGACGTGCGCACCGTCATGTCCGAAATGGGCCTGGCGATGATGGGTACCGGCACCGCCCGTGGCGATGACCGCGCCCAGGCCGCTGCCGAAGCCGCCATCCAGAACCCGCTGCTGGACGACGTGAACCTGGCCGGTGCCAACGGCATCCTGGTCAACATCACCGCCGGCGCCGACTTCACCATGGCCGAGTTCGACGAGATCGGCCGCACCATCGACGGCTTCGCCTCGGAAGACGCCACCGTCGTGGTCGGCACCGTGCTCGACCCGGACATGCAGGACGAAGTGCGCGTGACCGTGGTGGCCACCGGCCTGAACCGCGTGTCGGCCAGCAAGAGCCAGCGCCCGGGCGAACGCGCGCCGATCAAGCTGGTGCGCAACGCGACCACCGGCCAGCCGGAATTCGGCGACTTCGACAACGGTGGCGACGCCGTGTCCAAGGCCGTCGGCGGCATGGGCCTGGGCCTGCGTCGTGCCAGCAGCGACAGCGTGGCCGCGTCGACCCCGTCGGCACCGGCCTCTTCGGCCCCGGCATCGGCTGAACTGCCGAACGATTACCTGGACATCCCGGCCTTCCTGCGCCGCCAGGCGGACTAAGCGGAGCTGCCCGGGGCTTGTCCCCCCCGGGTTGCGCCACCATGTCCAGAAAATGCGGGCGCCGGGCCAGGATGGGCCCGGCCGCCTTGCTTCACGCGTGTCCCACCGGCAGCCTCCAGGAGTGTTTCAGCCGGGGTATGGGGGCGTGCGTGTTAATCTAGCGTGTCACTTCCGGTCTACCCACATGATCCAGCAACGCACCCTCAAGAATACGATCCGCGCCACCGGCGTTGGCCTGCACAGCGGTGACAAGGTCTACATGACCCTGCGCCCGGCACCGGTCAACCATGGCATCGTGTTCCGGCGCGTGGACCTGGACCCGGTGGTGGAAGTGCCGGCCAAGGCCGAACTGGTCACCGAAGTGACCCTGTGCACCGGCCTGACCTGCAACGACGCCAAGATCCAGACCGTCGAACACCTGATGTCGGCACTGGCCGGCCTGGGTGTGGACAACATCATCGTCGAACTGTCCTCGGCCGAGCTGCCGATCATGGACGGTTCGTCCGGCCCGTTCGTGTTCCTGCTGCAGTCGGCAGGCATCGTGGAACAGGACGCGCCCAAGCGCTTCATCCGCGTGCTGAAGACCGTGGAAGTGACCGAGGGCGACAAGGTTGCCCGCTTCACCCCCTATGAGGGCTACAAGCTGGGCTTCACCATCCAGTTTGACCACCCGATGATCCCGGCCAAGCAGTCGCGCCAGGAAATCGAGTTCTCGACGATGGCCTACACCAAGGAAATCTCCCGCGCCCGCACCTTCGGCTTCATGCGCGACCTGGAGTACATGCGCGAGCGCAACCTGGGCCTCGGCGGTTCGATGGACAACGCCATCGTGCTGGACGAGTTCCGCGTGCTCAATGAAGACGGCCTGCGCTACGCCGACGAATTCGTGCGCCACAAGATCCTCGATGCGATCGGTGACCTCTATCTGGCCGGTGGCCAGGTGCTGGGCGCCTATGAGGGCTTCAAGTCCGGCCACGCACTCAACAACAAGCTGGTGCGGGCGCTGATGGCCGATGCCACCGCCTGGGAATGGGTGACCTACGAGTCGCCGACCGCCGAAGATCCGGTGGTGTACGCCGTGCCGGCCTACGCCTGATCGTTCCAGGTTGTTGAAATACAAGAAGAAAACGCCGCCTTCGAGGGCGGCGTTGTCGTTTCCGGGCGCGGTTGGCTGAATGGCGCAGCGCGTAAAGCGACGGTCGGCTGCGGATCACGGTTTTGTGAACCTGACCGCTTTGAAGCCTGAATATAAC
>JAFAFD010000369.1 GCA_023423675.1 Pseudomonadota bacterium
TAACCCGCCCAATTTTCATATTTTTCCCGATTCATGCAATTCGCACGAAACAGGCGTATGGTGGGCCCATACCCCCGCTGGAGCTTCGCCATGCTTCACCTCCCCGTCCGCTTCGACCCGATCAACGAGCTGACCCACACCACCGCCTCGTCGGTGAAGGAGCACTGGCGCAAGGTCATGCAGGAGGTCCGCGACCAGCGCATGGTGGTGGTCACCAACCACAACGAGCCGCAGGCGGTCATCGTCTCCATCGAGCAGTACCGCGCCCTGCAGGCCCGGGTCGAGGCACTGGAATCCTCGCTGGAGGAATTGCGCGGGCAGGCCCCGGGCCTGGCCGAACTGCGCGCCGGCTTCGACCAGCGCCTGGCCGTGCTGCAGCAGGCCCAGGCCGGTGACACCGCGCGCGCCCTGCTGCGCCGCCCGGCCCGCCTGAAGGGTCAGGTCAAGGCCGGCACGGGGCACTGATGTCGCGACCGTTCCTGTATGTCCTTGCCGGCGTCAATGGCGCCGGCAAGAGTTCGGTGGGCGGCCACGTACTGCGCGAGGCCGGGCTGGACTGGTTCAACCCGGATACCTTCGCCCGTGGCCTGCGCGAGCTGTCGGGCCTGTCGCAGGCCGAGGCCAACGGCCAGGCCTGGCAGGAAGGCGTCAACCGCATCCGCGATGCCCTTGAGCAGGGCCACAACCATGCCTTCGAAACCACCCTGGGCGGCAATTCCATCGCCGCCCTGCTGCATGAAGCCAGCCGCAGCCACGATGTCCTGATGTGGTTCTGCGGCCTGTCCAGCCCCGAGCAGCACATCGCGCGGGTGCAGGCGCGGGTGCGCAGCGGTGGCCATCCGATCAACGAAGCCGATATCCGCCGGCGCTGGCCGCTGGCCCAGCAGAACCTGGTGCGGCTGATGCCGGTGCTGGCCCAGCTGCAGGTCTACGACAACAGCGCCGACGCCGCCCCCGGCGAGGCCGTGCCCGACCCACAGCTGCTGCTGCAGATGGAAGATGGCCAGGTGCTGTACCCCGAGCCCGACGACCTCGTCCAGCTGGCGGCTACGCCTGCCTGGGCCACCCCGCTGCTGGAAGCCGCCCTCCGCCTGTAAGCCAAGGGGTCGGATCCCTTTCCAAAGGAATGGGCTCTGACCCCGCCCCCCCCCATCCATACACCATCTTCACTTTTTATTGATTGAACGTTCAATCAACAATCGCGATAATGTCCACCTCGGGCCAACGCCCATGCCCCAGGTGAGACCGTGCCGAAGAAAGGCATCGAACCGATCCGCCGCGAGCAGCTGATCCAGGCCACCTTCCAGGTGATCCACGATATCGGCCTGGCCGACGCCACCGTGGCGACCATCGCCCGCCAGGCTGGCCTGTCCACCGGCATCGTCGCCCACTACTTCGGCGACAAGGCCGGCCTGCTCAACGCCGCGATGCGGCAGATCCTCAACGAACTGAAAGACGCCTTCGCCCAGTATCGCGCCAAGGCCGATGCAGACCCGCGGGCCCAGCTGCGCGCGCTGGTCGATGGCAACTTCGACCAGACCCAGACCAGCGGCCCGGCCATGCGCGTCTGGCTGACCTTCTGGGCGGCGAGCATGCACCAGCCGGAACTGGCCCGCCTGCAGCGCATCAACGACCAGCGTCTGTATTCCAATCTGGCCCATCAGTTCCACCGCGCGCTGCCGGCCGAACGCGCCCGCGACGCCGCCCGCGGCCTGGCCGCGATGATCGACGGCCTGTGGCTGCGCGGCAGTCTGGTCGGCGGCCCGTTCGACACCACCGCCGCCCGCGCGCTGGCCTACGCCTACATCGACTTCCAGCTGCAGCCCGAGGGCGTATAAGCAGCCTCAAGCCCTTCCCCTTTGTTTCCAGGAGTGCCCCCATGACCGCCCTGCCCGTCCAACAGCTCTACATCCACGGCCAACGCGTCGACGCCACCAGCGGCAAGACCTTCCAGTCCATCAACCCGGCCAATGGCAAGGTCCTGGCCGAGGTGCAGATCGCCAGCCAGGCCGACGTCGAGCGCGCGGTGCAGAGCGCGGCCGAAGGCCAGAAGGTGTGGGCGGCGATGACCGCGATGGAGCGCTCGCGCATCCTGCGCCGTGCGGTCGACCTCCTGCGCGAACGCAATGATGCGCTGGCCCAGCTGGAAACCCTGGACACCGGCAAGGCGCTGGCCGAAACCACCACGGTGGACATCGTCACCGGCGCCGACGTGCTGGAGTACTACGCCGGCCTGGCCACCGCCATCGAAGGCATCCAGCTGCCGCTGCGTGAATCGAGCTTCTTTTACACCCGCCGCGAACCGCTGGGCGTGGTCGCCGGCATCGGTGCCTGGAACTACCCGATCCAGATCGCGCTGTGGAAGTCGGCGCCTGCACTGGCCGCCGGCAACGCCATGGTGTTCAAACCCTCCGAAGTAACCCCGCTGACCGCGCTGAAGCTCGCCGAGATCTACAGCGAAGCCGGCGTGCCGGACGGCGTGTTCAACGTGGTGCAGGGCCCGGGCGGCGAGATCGGCAACTGGCTCACCGAACACCCGGTGATCGAGAAGATTTCCTTCACCGGCGGCGTGGCCACCGGCAAGAAAGTGATGGCCGCCGCCGCGTCGTCGTCCCTGAAGGAAGTAACCATGGAGCTGGGCGGCAAGTCGCCGCTGGTCATCTGCGATGACGCCGATCTGGACCGCGCCGCCGACATCGCGGTGATGGCCAACTTCTTCAGCTCCGGCCAGGTCTGCACCAACGGCACCCGCGTGTTCGTGCCGCGCAGCATGCTGGCCGCGTTCGAGGCCGCCGTGGTCGAGCGGGTCAAACGCATCCGCATCGGCGATCCGCAGGCCGCCGACACCAACTTCGGCCCGATGGTCAGCTTCCCGCACATGCACAACGTGCTGCGCTACATCGACAGCGGCAAGGCCGAAGGCGCACGCCTGCTGACCGGCGGCGGCCGTGCCGAGGAAGGCGCGCTGGCCGAGGGCGCCTACGTGCTGCCCACCGTGTTCTCCGACTGCCGCGATGACATGACCATCGTCCGCGAGGAGATCTTCGGGCCGGTCATGAGCATCCTCGCCTACGACGACGAGGACGAAGCCGTGCGCCGCGCCAACGACACCACCTTCGGCCTCGCCGCCGGCGTGGTCAGCCGTGACATCAGCCGCGCCCACCGCATCATCCACCGCCTCGAAGCCGGCATCTGCTGGATCAACACCTGGGGCGAATCCCCCGCGGAAATGCCGGTCGGCGGCTACAAGCAGTCCGGCGTCGGCCGCGAGAACGGCCTCTCCACGCTGGGCCACTACACGCGCATCAAGTCGGTGCAGGTCGAACTGGGCGACTACGCCAGCGTGTTCTGATCAGCGCGCCCTGAACCCGCCGCCCGGCGGGAACGCCGGATCGACATTCCCGCCCGGAGAGCTGCGCAACGCGCCTCCCGGCCCGCAGGAGAACCCTCATGAGCACCCACACCGAATACGACTACATCATCATCGGCGCCGGTTCGGCCGGCAACGTGCTGGCCACCCGCCTCACCGAGGATGCCGACGTCAGCGTGCTGCTGCTGGAAGCCGGTGGCCCGGACTACCGTCTCGACTTCCGCACCCAGATGCCGGCGGCACTGGCCTACCCGCTGCAGGGCAAGCGCTACAACTGGGCGTACAAGACCGACCCGGAGCCCTTCATGAACAACCGCCGCATGGATTGCGGCCGCGGCAAGGGCCTGGGCGGTTCCTCGCTGATCAACGGCATGTGCTACATCCGCGGCAATGCCATGGACTACGACCACTGGGCCAGCATGCCGGGCCTGGAAGACTGGACCTATCTGGACTGCCTGCCCTACTTCCGCAAGGCCGAGGCCCGCGACATCGGCGCCAACGACTACCACGGCGGCGACGGCCCGCTGCGGGTGACCACGCCCAAGGCCGGCAACAACGAACTGTTCGCCGCGATGGTCGAAGCCGGCGTGCAGGCCGGCTACCCGCGCACCGACGACCTCAACGGCTACCAGCAGGAAGGCTTCGGCCCGATGGACCGCACGGTCACGCCGAAGGGCCGCCGCTCCAGCACCGCCCGCGGCTATCTGGACCTGGCCAGGCCGCGCCCGAACCTGACCATCGTCACCCACGCCCTCACCGACCGCATCCTGTTCTCGGGCAAGCGCGCGGTGGGCGTGCAGTGGCTGCACAACGACCAGCCGCAGCGCGCCACCGCCCGCCGCGAAGTGCTACTGTGTGGCGGCGCCATCGCCTCGCCGCAGATCCTGCAGCGCTCCGGCGTCGGCCCGGCCGATCTGCTGCGCAGCCTGGACATCGATGTGGTGCACGACCTGCCCGGCGTCGGCGCCAACCTGCAGGATCACCTGGAAATGTACCTGCAGTACGAGTGCAAGAAGCCGGTGTCGCTGGCCCCGGCACTGAAGCTGCACAACCAGCCGGCCATCGGCGCCGAATGGCTGTTCCTGGGCACCGGCATCGGCGCCAGCAACCAGTTCGAGGCCGGCGGCTTCATCCGCAGCGACGAGGCCTTCGACTGGCCGAACCTGCAGTACCACTTCCTGCCGGTGGCCATCAATTACAACGGCTCCAACCCGATCAAGGCGCACAGCTTCCAGATGCATGTCGGCTCGATGCGCTCGCCCAGCCGCGGCCGCGTCCACGTCGTGTCCAAGGATCCGCGCGTGCACCCCAGCATCCTGTTCAACTACATGTCGCACGAGCAGGACTGGCGCGAGTTCCGCGCGGCCATCCGCATCACCCGCGAGATCTTCGCGCAGCCTGCGCTGGCACCGTACAGCGGCCGCGAGATCTCGCCCGGCCGCGAGCTGCAGACCGATGCGCAGATCGATGGCTTCGTGCGCGAACACGCCGAGACCGCCTACCACCCCTCGTGCACCAACAAGATGGGCCACGCCGATGACCCGATGGCGGTGGTCGATGGCCAGGGCCGCGTGCACGGGCTGGACGGCCTGCGCATCGTCGATGCCTCGATCATGCCGCAGGTGGTCACCGGCAACCTCAACGCGCCGACCATCATGATCGCCGAGAAGCTGGCCGACGTGATCCGTGGCCGCACCCCGCTGGCCCGCAGCACCGCGCCCTACTACAAGGCCAACGGTGCCCCGGCGCGCAGCTGCAGCTGACGTATACGGCCCTCAATCCGTCGGGTAGTGC
>JAFAFD010000380.1 GCA_023423675.1 Pseudomonadota bacterium
CCGCGGGCCGCCAACCCACACCCCCGGCACAAAAAAAGACGGAGGCCGAAGCCTCCGTCTCCCGATCACGAACCCCTCGCTCGCGATCAACGCTGCTCGGTACGGAAATCCACCGGCACGCGCACCACACTCGCCACGGCACGGCCATTCTGCACGGCCGGCTCAAACTTCCAGCCCTGCACGGTGCGAAGCACCGAGCGATCCAGATCACGGCTGCGCTCGCCACTACGCGACACGATGCTCGCCTCGGTCACGTTGCCGCGGGTATCCACGTTGAGGCTGGCCACCACGCTGCCCTGCACGCCATTACGCAGCGCAATCGCCGGGTAGGTCGGCTTTTCATTGCTGGCCAGCGGGCTGGCCTCGCGGTTGCGGACGGCAGGGGTCGCCTTGCGCTGCTCGCTGGCCGGGGCCGCGTTGCGCGCTGCAGGCGTCGTGGCCACCGGGGTCTCGCTGGCCGGCAGCATGCGTTCGCCCACCGGGGCCGGCGCCACGTCATCCTGATTCGAGAACCGCAGCCACATCAGTGCGGCGGCAAACATCGCCACGATCAGCGCCAGCCACAGCCAGGGTGAGGTGCGCTGCGGGCGCTCGCTCACGTCCTGCTGCAGATGCGGGGAATGAAGGTGTTCATGGGTAGCAGCACTCATTGCAGACTCCTCGCGTCAGTAATGACGCACAAAGTCTTGCCCGAGGCGCTGTGGCGGTGTGTCAGCGTTGCGTAAACGCAACCAGCAGGGTTCAGGTTGCCTGCAAGGATGCGTTCAGTTACTGCGGCTTGAAGTCGAACGGCACTTCAATGGAGCCCGGCACCGGCTGGCCGTTGCTCAGCGCGGGGCTGAAGCGCCAGCGGCGCACGGCATCGGTAGCGGCACGATCCAGCTCGCGCGAGCCGCTGCGCTGGATCACGGTGATGTTGTTGGCATAGCCGGTGGCATCCACGTCCACCCGCACCACCACGCTGCCGGACTCGCCACGGCGCAGGGCGGCTGCCGGGTAGGTGGGCGGCGGCGACTGGCCCGCCACGGGCATCGGCTGGCTGTTGCCGGCGGCCGGCGTGGTGCTGCCCGGCGCGGCCGGGGCCGGTTCGGTGCTGGCCGGCGGCGGCGGGGCGGTTTCCACCAGCTTCGGTGCTTCTTCCTGCACCGGCGCCGGCTTGGCATCGGGCATGTCGCTGGAGCCGGCCGCGGCGGGCAGGGGCTCGGGCAGCGGCTCGACCTGTGCGGTTTCCTGCGGGGTCTGCGTGGCCGGGTCATCGGCGCGGAAGAATTCCTTGTCGCGGCCGGTCAACCAGACCACCACGAACAGCAGCACGCCTACGCCGAAGGCGATGCCGGCGATCTTCAGGGCGTTGCGCGGGATATGCACGGTGAACGACTTGGCAGGCGATGAGTGGGGTGCAGACATGGACCGGACCAGCAGGGAATGTCCCGATTCTGCCACGGCGGGAATGAACCGGGCGGCAGAAATCCGTATAACAGGCGATAATCCCATTCCTGATACCCACCACGACACCCGCCATGCTTGATCCAGCCCTGCTCCGCCACCAGCCCGCCGACCTCGCCGAACGCCTGCGCACCAGCCGCGGCTTCGAGCTCGACGTGTCTGCCCTGGAGTCCCTGGAGGCCGATCGCAAGCGCATCCAGGTGCGGACCCAGGAACTGCAGAGCCTGCGCAACAGCCGTTCCAAGGCCATCGGCCAGGCCAAGGCGAAGGGCGAGGACGTGTCGGCCATCATGGCCGAAGTGGCCGCCTTCGCCGACGAGCTGAAGGCCTCGGAAGTGGCCCTGGACGAGCTGCGCGAGAAGATCGACACCATCGCCGCCGGCATCCCGAACCTGCCGGCCGATGACGTGCCGGCCGGCGCCGACGAGAACGACAACGTCGAGCAGGCGCGCTGGGGCACCCCGCGCACCTTCGATTTCCCGGTGCTGGACCACGTCGAGCTGGGCGCCCGCAACGGCGGCCTGGACGCCGAGACCGCCGCCAAGCTGTCGGGCTCGCGCTTCACCGTGCTGCGCGGCCAGGTCGCCCGCCTGCACCGTGCCCTGGCCCAGTTCATGCTGGACCTGCACGCCGGCGAACACGGCTACGAAGAAACCAACGTACCGCTGCTGGTCAACGCCGATTCGCTGCGTGGCACCGGCCAGCTGCCGAAGTTCGAGGACGACCTGTTCAAGACCGCTGTGGGCGATTCCACGCGCTACCTGATCCCGACCTCGGAAGTGCCGCTGACCAACCTGGTGCGCGACGAGATCGTCGACGCCGAGCGCCTGCCGCTGCGCGTGACCGCACACTCGATGTGCTTCCGTGCCGAAGCTGGCAGCGGCGGCCGTGACGTGCGCGGCATGATCCGCCAGCACCAGTTCGAGAAGGTCGAGCTGGTGTCGATCTGCCGCCCGGAAGACAGCGACGCCGAGCACACCCGCATGACCCGCTGCGCCGAAGTGGTGCTGGAAAAGCTGGGCCTGCCGTACCGCAAGGTGCTGCTCTGCACCGGCGACATGGGCTTCTCGGCCATCAAGACCTACGACCTGGAAGTCTGGCTGCCCTCGCAGAACACCTACCGCGAGATCAGCTCGTGCTCCAACACCGGTGATTTCCAGGCCCGCCGCATGCAGGCCCGCTGGCGCAACCCGGCCACCGGCAAGCCGGAACTGGTGCACACCCTGAACGGCTCGGGCGTGGCCGTCGGCCGCGCGATGATCGCGGTGATGGAGAACTACCAGAACGCCGATGGCACCATCACCGTGCCGGACGTGCTGAGGCCCTACATGGGTGGCGTCGAAACCATCGGTTGAACCCGGTAGCGCCGGGCCATGCCCGGCGTTTTTGGGGTGGGGCATCCACGCATGGCGTGGATC
>JAFAFD010000394.1 GCA_023423675.1 Pseudomonadota bacterium
CGCCGCGCGGGGCCGCGGCTCTACAGGAAACAGGCAACAGAAAAGGGCGGGGAAATCCCCGCCCTTTTCGTGTCCAGCCGCTGGCGCTGATCAGGTCAGTGCAATCGGCTTGTTCTTGCGTTCGGCCAGGCGCTTTTCCAGGTAGTGGATGTTCTGCCCACCGGCCTGGAAGCCCTTGTCGCGCATGATGCGCTGCTGCAGGGCCACGTTGGTCTTGATGCCGTCCACCACCATCTCGCTCAGCGCCACGCGCATGCGGGCGATGGCGGTCTCGCGGTCCGGGCCGTGCACGATCAGCTTGCCGATCATCGAGTCGTAGTTCGACGGCACGCGGTAGCCACTGTAGATGTGGGTGTCCACGCGCACGCCGGGGCCGCCCGGCGGATGGAAGCCGGTGATGGTGCCCGGGCTCGGCACGAAGGTTTCAGCGTCTTCGGCGTTGATGCGGCACTCGATGGCATGGCCGCTGAGCACCACGTCGCTCTGCTTGATCGACAGCTTCTGGCCGGCGGCGATCTTCAGCTGCTCGGCCACCAGGTCGATGCCGGTGACCATTTCGGTGACCGGATGCTCCACCTGGATGCGGGTGTTCATTTCGATGAAGTAGAAGCGGCCGTCTTCGTACAGGAACTCGAAGGTGCCGGCGCCTCGGTAGCCGATGCGCACGCAGGCCTCGGTGCAGACCTTGCCGATCTCGTCGCGCTGTTCGGCGCTGATGCCCGGTGCCGGTGCTTCTTCCACCACCTTCTGGTGGCGGCGCTGCATCGAGCAGTCGCGCTCACCCAGGTGGATGGCGTTGCCCTGGCCGTCGGCCAGCACCTGGATCTCCACGTGGCGCGGGTTCTCCAGGAACTTCTCCATGTAAACCTCGCCATTGCCGAACGCGGCCTTGGCCTCGCTCTTGGTGGTTTCGATCGAGGTCTTCAGCGAGGCTTCGGCGTGCACCACGCGCATGCCGCGGCCACCGCCGCCACCGGCCGCCTTGATGATGACCGGGTAGCCGATCTCACGGGCGATCTTGGTGTTGGCGACGATGTCCTCGCCCAGCGGGCCGCCCGAGCCGGGCACGCACGGCACGCCGGCCGACTTCATGGCGCGGATGGCTTCGACCTTGTCACCCATCATGCGGATGGTGTCGGCCTTGGGGCCGATGAAGATGAAGCCGGACTCCTCCACGCGCTCGGCGAAGTCGGCGTTCTCCGACAGGAAGCCGTAGCCCGGGTGGATGGCCTGGGCGTCGGTGACTTCCGCCGCGGCGATCAGCGCCGGGATGTTGAGGTAGCTCTGCGGCGACGGTGCCGGGCCGATGCAGACCGACTCGTCGGCCATGGCCACGTGCTTGAGGTTGCGGTCGACCGTGGAGTGCACGGCCACCGTGCGGATGCCCAGGGTGTGGCACGCGCGCAGGATGCGCAGCGCGATCTCCCCTCGGTTGGCAATGACGACTTTGTCGAGCATGGCGTGCCCCTCAGCCGATCACGAACAGCGGCTGGTCGAACTCCACCGGCTGGCCGTTCTCGCCCAGGATGGCGACGATGGTGCCGGACTTGTCGGCTTCGATCGGGTTGAACATCTTCATCGCTTCGATGATGGCCAGGGTCTCGCCTTCCTTGACCTGCTGGCCAACGGTGACGAAGGCCGGCTTGTCCGGAGCGGCCGATGCGTAGAAGGTGCCGACCATCGGTGAACGCAGCACATGGCCTTCCGGCAGGGCCGGGCCCGGCTTGGCGGTGCCGCCGGTGGAGGCTTCGGTCGGCGACTGCATCGGCATGGCCTGCGCAGCCGGGGCAGCCGGGGCAGCGTACACCGGGGCCGGCATCGGTGCGGCATAGCCGGCCACCGGGGCGCGCGACAGGCGCACGGACTCTTCGCCTTCCTTGATTTCGATTTCAGCCAGGTTCGACTCTTCCAGCAGGTCGATCAGCTTCTTGATTTTGCGCAGATCCATGAGGGCCTCTTTGGTTTCTATCTAGGTGAGGTAGAGCGCCGGCTGGCGCCCGGGTCGACAATCAGGTGGCGGACACCCGCAGCAGCGCCGCGTCCATCGCGTAGCGGTAGCTGTCGGCGCCGAAGCCACACACCACGCCCACCGCCTTGTCACTGAAATAGCTGTGCTGGCGGAACGGTTCGCGGGTGTGCGGGTTGGACAGGTGGATCTCGATGAACGGCACGGCCACCGCCGCCAGCGCATCGCGCAGGGCGACCGAGGTGTGGGTGAAGGCGGCCGGGTTGATCAGGATGAACGTGGTACCGTCGGAGCGCGCGGCCTGCACGCGGTCCACCAGCACGTGTTCGGCGTTGGACTGCAGGCTTTCCAGCGCATGCCCGGCCGCAGCGGCCTGGGCGGCCAGCGCCTGGTCGATGTCGGCCAGCGTGGTGTGCCCATAGACCTCCGGCTCGCGGGTGCCGAGCAGGTTGAGGTTGGGGCCATGCAGGACCAGCAGCTTCGCCATGGAATCCGATCAACAGGAAAGGGCGGCAGTCTGGCGGAACCTGTGGATGCTGTCCAGTTCGGCGAAATTGCAGGTGTTTAAAGCAATCGTTTGAAAATCGTGGAAGCGCTTGCGGCTGTATGGGTGGCGCCGGATCAAGGCCCGCTGAACGCCATGGCGGCGGGGATGCCCGCACGAAGGCCGACGATGGCGTAGATCCACGCTCGCCCGTGCCCGGTAGATCCACGCCATGCGTGGATGACCACGTCCGCGCCCGGTAGATCCACGCCATGCGTGGATGACCGCCGCCGGACTCAGGTCTCCAGCGGCACCGTCGGCACCACGTTCGGGAACACTTCTTCCAGCGCCTCGGTCTCGCCGGGTTTCGGCGCCGGCCAGTTGTAGGCGTTCACCGGCTGCGCGCGGTTCACCCACAGCGCGTAATACAGATGGTCGGCACGGCCATCGCCGGTATTGGGGTGGATGAGGATGGTCAGGCCCAGGCTGTTGAGCTGCAGCCACGGCACCAGCACCGGCAGCAGATCGTTGCTGAAGCCGAAATAGAACGACGGCGTGACATGCGGGCCGCGCGGTTCCAGGTTCCAGTTGCCCAGTTCCACCGGGAAGCGCTCGGCGGCCCAGCGCCGCAGCAGGGCGGCCTTCTGGTAGCTGTCTTCGTCGAAATAGATGTGTGCGTGGTAGCTCTTGATATCGGTATAGGCACGCGGCCGGCTGGGCAGCGGCGACTCGCCCGGACGCACGCTGGCCGGGCGCGGTGTCGCTTCGGCGGCCGTGTCCTGGCCCCAGGGG
>JAFAFD010000374.1 GCA_023423675.1 Pseudomonadota bacterium
CGGCTGCACCGTGCAAGCCGAGCATGGGCTCGGCTCTACAGAGGCGGGGCCTTACTGAACCGGTTGTCTGCCCGCTTGGCCAGCTCGCTCTGCACTCGCGCGATGCGCGTCTCCACATCGCCTTCCAGCAGCACATACTCGACACCTGCTACCTGCAACTGCTGCAGATACCACGCATGCTGCTGCGCCCGGAACGCCTCGCCCACACGGGTGCCGTCCTGGTCGAACGGAATATCCGGCGCGCACAGGAACATCAGGTCGTACCTTCGTCGCGCAGCCTGCAGCAGCGCGTCCGGTGCGCTGCCGAACATCCAGCCGCTGTAGCCCAGGGTCACCAGTGGCGTGGTATCGCAGAACAGCCAGCGCTGCGCCGTCAGTGCAGCCGCATCCTCACGCCGGGGCTGCTCTTCGGCGATGCGCAGCAGGTCCGGTTCGCGCAGGTCACCGCCCTGCATCTCCCACAGCGTCCGTCCGTACTCCGCGACCCATGTCGTGCCCATGCGCTCGGCCAGCACGCGCGCCAGCGTGGTTTTGCCGGTGGATTCGCCACCGATGAAGGCCACGCGCTGCACGTAGTCCGCGTACACCTGTGGCGGCAGGCCATGGCGAAGCGCATGCGGATCGGCGCGCAGCTGGGTGCCGCTGGGCTGGCCGACATCGCGACTGCGCTCCAGCCGCTGGTGCTGCACCGGTGCGTTGAAGTGCGCGGCCATCGCTGCGGCAAAACCATCGCCGTAGTCCTCGCCGGTGAACACCGCCTGCACTGGCCCGCCGAACAGGTGCAGGCACAGCCAGGCGGTGAAATCGCGCTGCGCCTGCTCGCTGTCGCTGTCGCGTGGCAGCGCGCGCGGTGGCAGGCCGTGCTGTTCGCAGAGCGCGGCCAGGCGGGCATCGTCCAGCACCGCCACCGTCGCCTGCGGAAAGCGCGCACGCAGCCAGCGTTCACGGCGGGCAGCGCTGTAGCCGGCAAAGCCCGGCTGCGACCAGCCGATCACCAGCAGCTGCCGGCAGTGCGCGGCGGCGAAGTCGATCAGGTGCTCATGGCCGCGGTGCAGCGGGCAGAACTTGCCCACCACCAGACCGCGCTCGACGCGCTCAGGCAGCGGCATCAGCGGTCTTTGCCTCGGCACGCATCAGCGTGCGCCAATGGCGCAGCGCCACCAGCGCGTTGATCCAGAAGCCGATGTAGAGGAACGAGGTCAGGTGCAGGCCGCGGCTGTAGTACAGCGGCACGGCGATGGTGTTGACCAGCAGCCATACCCACCACGATTCCAGCTTGCGCCGCATCATCAGGATCTGCGCGATCACGCTCAGCACCAGCACTGCTGAATCGATGTAGGGCGCGTAGGCATGGGTCAGGCGGGTCAGCATCCAGCCGTAGGCGAAGGTCGCCACCACCGCCAGCGGCAGCAGCCAGGCCCACGCCCGCGGGCGCACCGGGGTGATCGGCAGGGGCGCGCCATGGTCGCCGCGCAGCCACTGCCACCAGCCCAGCACGCTGATGGCGATGAAAAAGAACTGCAGGACCATGTCCGCAAACAGATGCGAACGCTCGAACACGGCGGCAAACAGCGCGCAGCCGACGATGCCCAGCCACCAGGTGTGCACGTTGTTGCGGCCGGCCAGCAGGATCGAGCCGGCGACGGCGATGTTGGCAGCCAGCTCCAGCTGGAAGTTCGGATCGGTGAGGTTCATGGCGCCATTGTCGTTGATCCGCGCGCCGAACGTGGATGGCCTTACACCCGCGCCAAGAACGCTTCGACGTCCCCCGCCTCGCACTTCCACTCGGCATACACCCCCACCAACTGGCAGTGCGGGCAGCGGCAGCCGATGTACAGCCAGCGCACATCGCGCGAATCGGCGTACAGCGCCACGCCACAGTGGATGGCCAAGGCCTCGCTGCCACACAGGCATTCATGCGCTTCGGGGTCCGCCTCGTCGGCATACTCCGCGCTGTCGCCCATCAGATGCGCAGTGCCGCAGGCCACGCAGTCCCGACGCGCAACGCCCGCCTCCTCGTCATCGAACAAGCGGAACAGCGTCGATCCGCAGACACAGACCGCAGCCCGGTAGTCGGTCGCGGGGTAACCGTTGCGTTCACTGAAGCCCTGGATGACCGCACGGATGTCGTCGTCCCCGCTGCCGTACCAGTGTTTGCCCTTGCGCGTGAGCGTCATCGTTTCCTCCGCCAGAATCCCGTCAGTAGATCCACGCCATGCGTGGATGGCCGCCTCATCAGTAGATCCACGCCATGCGTGGATGGCGTCTACCCATAAAAAGAAAGCCCCGCTTGCGCGGGGCCCTCCTCGTACTGCTTCAGGCCGTGGCCTGAATCAGAACTTGTACTGGAACGACGCAGCCAGCACGTCGCCACGGACCTTGTACTTGCCCGACAGCGAGTTGCCCTGGTTGTTGGTGGTCGCAGGAACGTTCACGTTCGGGTCGCTGGTGAACAGGTGGGTGTAACCGAAGTTGTATTCGGTGTTGGCCGACGGCGTCCAACCCACGCCCAGCGACAGCCACTTGCGGCTGGTATCCGGCACGCGCACGTCGCGGTGGGCATCGGTGGTCGGGGTCTGGTCCAGCGCAACACCACCGCGCAGGGTGACGGTGTCGCTCAGCTTGAAGTCGGCACCCAGCGAAACGAAAGTGGTATCGCGGTAGCCGAACTCCAGCACCGAATCCGGCTGCGCCGAGGCGTAGTCGATGGTGACCTGGTCAAAGGCGGTCGACCAGGCGGTGCGGGTGACGTCACCCATCACGGTCCAGCGGTCGTTGACCTTGTGGGTCACGCTCAGGGTGGCCGACGCCGGCAGGGTCACCGTGGCCTTGCCGCTGGTGGTGACAAAACGGCCCGGCTGAGCCGCAGCCAGCACCGTTGCCGCATTGGCTGGCACATCGAAGGTGGCGTCGCCACCGGTGATCTTGTGCTCGACCTTGGAGCGGTAGCTGATGCCGATGTGGGTGTTCTCGTCCGGGCTGAACAGGCCGCCGACGGTCCAGCCCACGGCGTTGTTGTCGCCTTCCACGGTCAGCTTGCCATCGGCGCTGCCCGGGGCGAAGCCCGGCACACGCGACTGAGCCAGCGCGGTGCCGAAGTCAATGTTGTTGCTCAGTTCGATGGTCAGGTGCTCGACGAACACCGATGCACCGAACGACACGTACGGGTTCACGTCATAGGACGCGGCGAAGCCCAGATCGATGGCCTTCAGATCGGTCTTCAGGCCGCTGTAGCGGCCCACCCAGCCGTTGTCGTACTCAGTCTTGAAGCCGAACGGTGCGGTCAGCGAGACACCAAAATGGGCCTTCTCGCCCAGAGGCATGTGGAAGTAAGCGGCCGGGACCGGCGCAATCATGCCGGCGTCGCCACCGTCACTGCCGGTCTGCGCGGCGCCCGTCGGCTTACGGCCCTGGCCCTTGAACTCGGCCTTGAAACTGATGGCGCTGAGGTCGCCCTGGACCATGGTGCCGTCCAGCTGGCGCATGCCGGCCGGGTTGACGGCGATGATGGACGCGTCGCCCTCGGCGCTGCCGGAGCCGGCGAACGCACGGCCCAGGCCCTTGGCGCTGTTTTCCTTCAGCTGGAAGGCAGCCGCGTTGGCATCAGCGGCGGCCAGCGCACCGGCAACGCCGACGGCCAGCAGGGTCAGTCGGGCAATGGTGGAAGCAGTTTGCATCGTGTTCTCTCTCCGGTAAGCGGTGATGGTGCTCTGAGTGCGCCTGCGCCTACCGGACCCGCAAAGGCCCGCCAGAACGCGCCGGATTCCCCTCCCGACATACGACGCCGTATGCGAGTATTACCCAGAGCCGTTAATGAAACAATAACAGCAGCGGCCGTATTCGATGCGCAAAAACTGAACAGGCGCCTCGCCCGCGCAAAGCCCCGGCACGCTAGGCTAGCGGCCATGTTCGTCTCTCTCCCCTCCCGCAAGAAGGCCACGCTGCGCTGGGCTACACCCGTGCTGTTTGCGGCATTGTGGCTGGCATTCCTTTGGTCGATCTCGCGTCCGGGCGACGCCCGCAACAGCCTCTGGCTGGACTGGGGCGCGCTGTCGACCGGCCTGACCCACCCGCAGGACTGGTGGGCGACCCTGAAGGACGGCAGCGTGCTGCGGTTGTTCACCGCCCTGTTCCTGCATGCGGACTGGTCGCACCTGCTGGGCAACCTGGTGTTCCTGCTGATCTTCGGCCTGCCCGCCGAGCGCGTGCTGGGGCCGTGGCGGCTGATGCTGCTGTTCCTGGTCGGCGGCGCGGTGTCCAACCTGGTGGCGATCTACACCATGGGCAGCCCGGACCAGATCATCATCGGCGCCAGCGGCGCGGTGTCGGCGATGATCGGCGCCTACCTGGCCCTGTTCCCGGCCGCGCGCCTGGGCGTGGTCATCCCGCTGGGCCTGTTCTTGGAATTCGTGCGTGCCCCGGCCTACCTGCTGATCGGCGTCTGGGCCGCACTGCAGGTGGTGTTCGCCCACATCGGCCCAAGCTTCGGCATGGTGGCCTGGTGGGCGCACATCGGTGGCTTCGTGTTCGGCCTGCTGTACGGCGTGTACGTGCGCGCGGCCATCGCCCGCAAGCTGCGCAAGCGCCACGGGTTCTGAGCACCTGAACCGCAGTCGAGCAAGCTCGACTCTACGGAGAAGATGGCTAGAAGCCGTGGCGCTTGCGCAGCTTGCGGGCGATCGCGGCGCGCACGTAGACGCCGTAGAGCAGGCCGAACAGGAAGCCGCCGATGTGCGCCCA
>JAFAFD010000023.1 GCA_023423675.1 Pseudomonadota bacterium
GCACCGGGCGCGGCTGGAAGGCGGAGAAGGCCGTGCCCAGCAGGCCGACCAGCAGCACCGCGGCCACGCCGTAGGCGCCACGGCCGGCGACCTGGCCGCGGCTGCGGCGCAGTACCGGCCAGGCCAGTGCGACCAGCAGGGCCAGCACGGCCGGCATCACCAGGCGCGAGACCAGCGGCCAGAACTCCCAGCCTGCATCCACCAATGCCCACACCAGCGTGGCCACGAAGGCCAGGCCGTACACCAGCGCACCGTTCGGCCGGCGCATCACCAGCAGTACGCCGGCCACGGCCGACACCGCACCCATCAGCAGGAAATACCAACTGCCCCCCAGCATTACCAGGCGAACACCACCGACCAGCAGAGCCAGGCCGAACAGAGTCACCAGGACGCCGAGCAGGACCACCAGCACACGGCACAGGGCCGGAACTTTCGTCGTCTCGTCCACGTTGCATGAACCTCATTGCGAAAAACCCGCGCGGAGGCGGGAAAGCCCCGCGCGCGCCAGGCGTGGCGGGGGCCGTCGGCATCCCGGGCGGCTGCGGGCCATGGCGGCGGGCAGGCGTCTGCCTGCTTATGACGCAGGCGGGGTGAATGACCGGTTAGGGCGATTATCGCACGTGTGTGCGATTTTGGTGTGATGCTGCGGGGCCATGGGTGGAACGCAGCGGCGCGGTGGTGCCGGGAACGGGCAGGGCCGGGGCGAACCGGTTACCCTATGCCGCCATACAAGCTGGTAGCTGCAATGACCGACGCCACCGTGGCCGTCCCCGCCTGGGCCTCGCGCCTGCGCGATATCGCCGATTTCCCGAAGCCCGGCATCCTGTTCAAGGACATCATGCCGCTGCTCGCCCACGGCGAAGACTTCCGCGGCGCGATCACGGCCATGGCCGACCGCTGGCGCGGGCAGCAGCTGGACGCCATCGTCGGCATCGAATCGCGTGGTTTCATCCTGGGCGCCGCCATGGCGCTGGAACTGGGCGTGGGCTTCGTGCCGGTGCGCAAGCCGGGCAAGCTGCCGGGCAAGGTGCTGCGCGAGGAATACACCCTGGAATACCGCAGCGACTGCATCGAAGTGCATGCCGACGCGCTGCCGGCCGGCGCGCGCGTGGCCATCATCGATGACGTGCTGGCCACCGGCGGCACCCTGGGTGCCGCGCTCACGCTGGTGCGCCGCCTGGGTGTCGAAGTGGTGGGTGCCGGCGTGCTGGTCGAGCTGGACGGCCTGGGTGGCCGCGGCCGTTGGGAAGCGGATCTGCCGCTGCACACCGAACTGGTGTTCTGATTGCTTCGCCGGGCATGGCCCGGCGGAGACCTTGACCGTCACATCATCCGCACGCGGAAGCGGCGGCCCTTGATCTTGCCGGCTTCCAGCTTCGCCACCGCCTTGTTGACCTGCTCACGGGCGATGGCCACGTAGGAGCGGGTCGGGAAGATCGCGATCTTGCCGATGTGCTTGCCCGACAGGCCGGCATCGCCGGTCAGCGCGCCGAGGATGTCGCCCGGGCGCAGCTTGTCGGTCTTGCCACCATCGATGCGCAGGGTGCGCATCGCCGCCTGAGGCAGCTCGGCCGGGCGCGACGTCGCCAGCGGCGTCTTCTGCCAGTCCAGCGGCTGGCCCAGATGGGCTTCGACGGCCTCGGCGCGGGTCTTTTCACGACCGGCCACCAGGCTGATCGCCAGGCCGCTGGCACCGGCGCGGCCGGTACGGCCCACGCGGTGCTGGTAGCTCTCCACGTCGGTGGGCAGCTCGTAGTTGATCACCGCCGCCAGCTCTTCCACGTCCAGCCCGCGTGCGGCCACGTCGCTGGCCACCAGCACGTTGCAGCTGCGATTGGCCAGGCGGAGCAGCACTTCCTCGCGGTCACGCTGCTCCATGTCGCCATGGAGGGCCAGCGCCGAGAAGCCGAACTGCTGCAGCGAGTTGGCGACTTCGTCCACGTCCTTGCGGGTGTTGCAGAACACCACCGCCGATTCGGGCGTGTACTTCAGCAGCAGGCCGGCCAGCGCCTTCTGCCGGTGCGCCGGTTCCACTTCGCAGAAGAGGTGGCGGATGGCCGGGGCCTGGTCGGCGCCTTCCACGGTCACTTCCAGCGCATCGCGCAGCAGGTCGCGGGCGATCTCGCGGATGCTGTCGGGGAAGGTGGCCGAGAACAGCAGGCTCTGCCGTTCCTTGTGGGTGCGGCCGGCAATCTCGCGGATCGGCTCTTCAAAGCCCATGTCCAGCATGCGGTCGGCTTCGTCCAGCACCAGGGTGCGCACCGCGCCCAGGTTCAGGGCACGCTTGCGGGCCAGTTCCTGCACGCGGCCGGGAGTGCCGACCACCACGTGCGGATCGTGGCCTTCCAGCGAGGCCAGCTGCGGGCCCAGCGGCACGCCACCGACCAGCAGCAGCAGCTTCAGGTTGGGGATGCCGGTGGCCAGCTTGCGGATCTGCTTGGCGACCTGGTCGGCCAGTTCGCGGGTCGGGCACAGTACCAGCGCCTGCACGCGGATCAGGCTGGGATCGATGGCCTGCAGCAGGCCCAGGCCGAAGGCGGCGGTCTTGCCGCTGCCGGTCGGCGCCTGTGCGATCACATCGCGGCGATCGAGGATCGCCGGCAGGCTCTGTGCCTGGATCGGCGTAAGGGTGGTGTAGCCGAGGGCGTCCAGGCCGGGCTGCAGGGCCGGGCTCAGCGGCAGGGTCGAAAAGTCAGTCATGGCACATTGTACCTGCGTGCGGGGCCGGAGCCTGCTGCGGGCCCTTCATCCACGCATGGCGTGGATCTACCGGCGCCGCCCGGCGGGCCTGCCAACCCGTACAATAGTGGGATGCCTCTGATTACCCTACAGAACGTCGACTTCAGCGTCGGCGGCCCGTTGTTGCTGGAAAAGGCCGAACTGTCGATCGAGCCGGGCGAACGCATCGCCCTGATCGGCCGCAACGGCGCCGGCAAATCCACCCTGCTCAAGCTGCTGTCCGGCGACCACAAGCCCGATGATGGCGAAGTCCGCGTGCAGCAGGGCGTCCGCGTGACCCGCCTGGAGCAGGAAGTGCCGCATGGCGCCGCCGGCTCGGTGTTCGACGTCGTGGCCGATGGCCTGGGCGAACTGGGCCAGTGGCTGGCCGAGTTCCACCACCTCAGCCACGCCGAGGTCTTCGACGGCGAAGCCCTGGGCAACGTCCAGGCCAAGATCGACGCCGCCAACGGCTGGGGCCTGGACCAGCGCGTCAGCGAAACCCTGACCAAGCTCGACCTGGACGGCGAGGCCGAGTTCGGCCGCCTCTCCGGCGGCATGAAGCGCCGCGTGCTGCTGGCCCGCGCGCTGGTGTCCAGCCCTGACGTGCTGCTGCTGGACGAACCGACCAACCACCTCGACATCGAAGCCATCGACTGGCTGGAAGCCTTCCTCAAGGGCTGGAGCGGCAGCGTGGTGTTCGTCACCCATGACCGCCGCTTCCTGCGCGCGCTGGCCACCCGCATCGTCGAGATCGACCGCGGCCAGGTCACCAGCTGGCCGGGCGACTGGGCCAACTACGAGCGCCGCCGCGAGGAACGCCTGAACGCGCAGGCGCAGGAAAACGCCCGCTTCGACAAGCTGCTGGCGCAGGAAGAAGTCTGGATCCGCCAGGGCATCAAGGCCCGCCGCACCCGCGACGAAGGCCGCGTGCGCCGCCTGAAGGCGATGCGCAACGAGCGCTCCGAGCGCCGCGAACTCAGCGGCAACGTCAAGATGGAAGCCGCACAGGGCGTCAGCTCCGGCAAGAAGGTCATCGACGTCAAGGACATTTCGTTCGCCTTCGGCGAGCGCACCATGGTCCGTGACTTCACCACCACCATCCTGCGTGGTGACCGCATCGGTCTGATCGGCCCCAACGGCAGCGGCAAGACCACGCTGCTGAAGCTGCTGCTGGGCGAACTGCAGCCGGATAAGGGCGAGGTCAATGCCGGCACCAACCTGCAGATCGCCTATTTCGACCAGTACCGTGCGGTGCTGCGCGAGGACTGGAGCGCGATCGAGAACGTGGCCGAAGGCCGTGATTTCCTTGAGTTCAACGGCAAGCGCAAGCACGTGCATGCCTACCTGCAGGACTTCATGTTCACCCCCGAGCGTGCGCGCGCGCCGATCACCCGCCTGTCCGGTGGTGAGCGCAACCGCCTGCTGCTGGCCAAGCTGTTCGCGCAGCCGTCCAACCTGCTGGTGATGGACGAACCGACCAACGACCTCGACGTGGAAACCCTGGAGCTGCTGGAAGAGCTGCTGGGTGACTACACCGGCACGTTGCTGCTGGTCAGCCATGATCGTGACTTCATCGACAACGTGGTGACCTCCACGCTGGTGATGGAAGGCGACGGCGTGATCGGTGAGTACGTGGGTGGCTACACCGACTGGCAGCGCTATGCCGCCAGCGTGGCCGCGCCTGCGGCGGCGCCGGTGGCCAAGCCGGCTGCTGCTGCACCGGCCGCTGCTGCGGCGGCGGCCCCGGCCGCGCCCAAGCGCAAGCTGGCCTACAAGGAAGCGCGCGAGCTGGAACAGCTGCCCAAGACCATCGAGAAGCTGGAAGGCGACGTGGAAGGCCTGACCGCGGCGATGAACGACCCGTCGTTCTACACCCGCAGCAGCGCCGAAGTGACCGCGCATACCCAGCAGCTGGCCAAGGTCCAGGCCGAGCTGGATGCCGCGTACGCGCGCTGGGAAGAGCTGGAAGGCTGATCGTTGTAGATCCACGCCATGCGTGGATGGTTGATCCATCCGTGCGGACCAACGGTCCGCACCCACCACCAACGGTCCGCACCCACCGGAATGCCGGGGTCACTTCACCCCGTGCAGATCCCGCAGCTGGCTCGGCCGGCTGCCGAAGTACGCGGCCAGGTCGGCGATGTCCTGGTCGCTCAGGTCCTTTGCCTGCGGGGTCATCAACGCGTGCTGGCGGTCGCCGGCACGGTAGGCCTGCAGGGCATGGGCCAGGTAATCGCCGTACTGCCCACCCAGCTTGGGGTAGGTCGGGTCGATCGGCGCATTGCCGTCGGCACCGTGGCAATCAATGCAGCTCTGGTTGGTCGCTTTTCCCTTCACCTTGGCCCGGGCTTCACCGGCGGCCTCGCGGCCCGGCGGCAGGCCGGCCGAGGAGGACGAACCGTGTTCGCCACTGGCGTGGCCGGGGTCGCCGGCCGACTTCTCACTGCTTTCCACCTGCGACTGCGAGCAGGCCGCCAGCAGCAGGGCAACGGACAGGGCGATGGCGTGACGCATCGTGTGCGCGGCTTTCGACATGGGCGGGCCTTACTTGACGGTGGACAGGTAAACAGCGAGATCGGCGATCTCCTGTTCGCTGAAACTCATCGACTGCGCCTGCATCGTCGGATGCCGGCGCTTGCCCTGGCGGTATTCGGTCAGGGCCTGGGTCAGGTACTGCTGGGTCTGGCCACCGATCTTCGGTACCCGGTAGCTGGGGTACGCGTTCTTGTAACCGGTGATGCCGTGGCAGCCCTGGCAGGTATAGGCAAGCACCCGGCCATTGTCGAAGTTGCCGGCCGGAGCGGCGGCAGCGGGCGGGGTGGCCAAGGCAGGAGCCGGGGCGGGTGCGGCAGGAGCAGGAGCGGGCTGTGCGGCGGCCCCGAGGGGCAGGAGGACGGCCAGAGCGAGACAAGCGGCGAGCGGCTGCGGGCGCATGATGTCGTTATCCGGGGATTCGGGTCTGGTCGTTCCGGCGTGGGGTACGGAACGACCCGAGTATAGCCTCAGGTTTCATCTAGCTGAAATGGGGGCGGGCCGACCAGCGGCGTGAAGGCACCATGACCTTTGGGATATGGTGTTGCCGTGAAGTGGTGCATTACTTTGCTACCACACCTGCCCACGCATCCTCCAGGGATCTGACGATGTCGCACCCAACCTTCCTGCCCGGCCGCCGCACTGGACTCTGTGCCGCTGCCCTGCTGATTTCCACCTCCCTGCTGCTGGGCGGCTGCGCTGCCGGCCCCAGCGCCGACGCCAAGGCGGCTGAAACCAAGGACGAGAAGAAGGTCGACGCCGTGCCGGTGGAAGTGGCCGTGGCCAGCCCCCGCGCGGTGGCCGCCAGCTACACCGGCACCGCTGCACTGGAACCGCGCGCCGAATCGCAGGTGGTGGCCAAGACCTCCGGCGTGGCCTTGGCCGTGCTGGTCGAGGAGGGCCAGCGGGTCACCGCCGGCCAGCCGCTGGTGCGCCTGGACCCGGACCGCGCGCGTCTGGCCGTGGCACAGAGCGAGGCGCAGATGCGCAAACTGGAAAACAACTACCAGCGCGCACAGAAGCTGGTCGGCCAGCAGATGGTCAGTGCCTCCGACGTCGACCAGCTGCGCTACGACCTGGAAAACATGCGCGCGCAGTACCGCCTGGCCACGCTGGAACTGTCCTACACCACGGTGGTGGCGCCGATTTCCGGGGTGATCGCCTCGCGGTCGATCAAGACCGGCAACTTCGTGCAGATCAACACGCCGATCTTCCGCATCGTCGACAACTCGCAGCTGGAGGCCACCCTCAACGTGCCCGAGCGCGAACTGGCCACCCTGCGCGCCGGCCAGCCGGTCGTGCTGTCGGCCGACGCACTGCCGGGCAAGAGCTTCACCGGCACGGTGGACCGCATCGCCCCGGTGGTCGATTCGGGCAGCGGCACCTTCCGCGTGGTCAGCGCCTTCAACGGCACCGAGCACGCACTGCAGCCGGGCATGTTCGGACGCATCCGCATCGACTACGACCAGCGTGCCGACGCCCTGGTGGTGCCGCGCCTGGCCCTGCTGGACGACGGCGAGCCGGCCGTGTTCCGCGTGCGCGAAGGCAAGGTGGCCCGCGTACCGGTCAAGCTGGGCTATGCCGAAGGCCCGTGGGTGGAGATCCGCGAAGGCCTGTCCGCGGGTGACCAGATCGTCACCGCCGGCAAGGTCGCCCTGCGTGACGGCACCGCCGTGCAGGTCATCGCCGATCCCAAGGCGGCCAAGGCCAAGCCGGCCACCGTGGCCGCCAAGGCGACGCCCGCAGACAAGGCCGGGAGCCAGCAATGAGCGGCCCGGGACACGACCACGGTGCCTCGCCGGCCGGCGACGGCGCCGCTGCCGGCATGCGCGGTGGGCTGGTGGAATTCGCCACCCGCCGCCGCGTCACCATCGCCATGTGCACGGTCACGCTGCTGCTGTTCGGCCTGATCGCGCTGAACAACCTCAAGGTCAACCTGCTGCCCGACCTGAGCTATCCCACGCTGACCGTGCGCACCGAATACACCGGTGCGGCACCGACCGAAATCGAAAGCCTGATCACCCAGCCGGTGGAAGAAGCCGTGGGCGTAGTCAAGAACCTGCGCAAGCTGAAGTCGGTCTCGCGCACCGGGCAGAGCGATGTCGTGCTCGAGTTCGCCTGGGGTACCAACATGGACCAGGCCAGCCTGGAGGTGCGCGACAAGATGGAAGCGCTGAACCTGCCGCTGGAGGCCAAGGCCCCGGTGCTGCTGCGCTTCAATCCGTCCACCGAGCCGATCATGCGCCTGGTGCTGTCGACCAAGGCCACCCCGACCAGCGATGAAGACGCGATCCGCGAACTGACCGGCCTGCGCCGCTATGCCGACGAAGACCTGAAGAAGAAGCTGGAACCGGTGACCGGCGTGGCCGCGGTGAAGGTGGGCGGTGGCCTGGAAGATGAGATCCAGGTGGACATCGACCAGCAGAAGCTGGCCCAGCTCAACCTGCCCATCGACACCGTCATCAAGCGGTTGAAGGAAGAGAACATCAACATCTCCGGCGGCCGCCTGGAGGAGGGCTCGCAGCGCTTTCTGGTGCGTACCGTCAACCAGTTCGCCGATCTGGAAGAGATCCGCAACCTGCTGGTCACTACCCAGTCGTCCAACGGCAGCGCGGCCGATTCGGCCCTGCAGCAGATGTTCAACATCGCCGCATCCACCGGCTCGGCTGCGGCAGTCGCTGCGGCGTCGGCGGCGCAGAGTGCCTCGTCCGGTGGTGGTTCCAGCGTGGTCGCCAACGGCGTGCCGGTACGCCTGAAGGACGTGGCCAGCGTGCGCCAGGGCTACAAGGAGCGCGAAGCCATCATCCGCCTGGGCGGCAAGGAATCGGTCGAGCTGGCGATCTACAAGGAAGGCGACGCCAATACCGTGGCCACCGCCGAGGCGCTGCGCAAGCGCCTGGAGCAGATCAAGGCCACCTTCCCCGGCGATGCCGAACTGACCACCATCGAGGACCAGTCGCGCTTCATCGAGCACGCCATCAGTGACGTCAAGAAGGATGCGGTGATCGGTGGCCTGCTGGCCATCCTGATCATCTTCCTGTTCCTGCGCGATGGCTGGTCCACCTTCGTGATCAGCCTGTCGCTGCCGGTCTCGATCATCGCCACGTTCTTCTTCATGGGCCAGCTCGGCCTGAGCTTGAACGTGATGTCGCTGGGCGGCCTGGCGCTGGCCACCGGCCTGGTGGTGGATGACTCGATCGTGGTGCTGGAGAGCATCGCCAAGGCGCGCGAACGCGGCCTGGGCATCCTGCAGGCGGCCATCGTCGGCACCCGCGAAGTGAGCATGGCCGTGGTCGCCTCCACCCTGACCACCATCGCGGTATTCCTGCCGCTGGTGTTCGTCGATGGCATCGCCGGCCAGCTGTTCCGCGACCAGGCGCTGACCGTGGCCATCGCCATCGCGATCTCGCTGCTGGTGTCGATGACCCTGATCCCGATGCTGAGCTCGCTGAAGGGCCGGCCGCCGCTGGCCTTCCCGGAAGAAGCCGCCGCCGAGGCGTGGCGTCCGCAAAGCCGCTGGCAGAAGCCGGTCGCGCTGGGCCGTCGTGGCTTCGTGGCTGGCGTGCGCTGGAGCTTCTTCGCCCTGGCCTGGCTGGTGGTGCGCGTGTGGCGCGGCGTGGTCGCCGTGATCGGGCCGGTCATGCGCAAGGCCAGCGACATCGCGATGAAGCCATATGCCGGTGCCGAACGCGGCTACCTGCGCCTGCTGCCCAGTGCGCTGGCGCATCCGGGCAAGGTGCTGTCGATGGCCGCGCTGGCCTTCGTCGGCACCATGGCGCTGGTGCCGATGCTCGGTGCCGACCTGATCCCGCAGCTGGCCCAGGACCGTTTCGAAATGACGGTGAAGCTGCCGGCCGGGACCCCGCTGAAGCAGACCGACGCACTGGTGCGCGAGCTGCAGCTGGCCCACGGCAATGGCGAAGGCGTGGCCTCGCTGTACGGCGTCAGCGGCAGCGGCACGCGGCTGGATGCCAGCCCGACCGAAAGCGGCGAGAACATCGGCAAGCTGACCGTGGTGATGTAAGGCGGCGGCAATCCGCGCACCGAGGCGGAGATCACCGAGCGCCTGCGCGACACCATGGGCCAGCACCCCGGTGCGCAGGTCGACTTCGCGCGGCCGGCACTGTTCAGCTTCTCCACGCCGCTGGAAATCGAGCTGCGCGGGCAGGACATGGCGACCCTTGAGCAGGCTGGCCAGCGCCTGGCCGCACTGCTGCGCGGCAATGCCCACTACGCCGACGTGAAGTCGACGGTGGAAGAGGGCTTCCCGGAAATCCAGATCCGTTTCGACCAGGAGCGTGCCGGTGCGCTGGGCCTGACCACCCGTCAGATCGCCGATGTGGTGGTGAAGAAGGTGCGTGGCGACGTGGCCACCCGCTACAGCTTCCGCGACCGCAAGATCGACGTGCTGGTGCGTGCGCAGGAAGGCGACCGCGCCAGCGTGGACAGCATCCGCCGCCTGATCGTGAACCCCGGCAGCACCCGCCCGGTCACCCTGGATGCGGTGGCCGACGTGGTCGCCACCACCGGCCCCAGCGAGATCCATCGCGCCGACCAGACCCGCGTGGCCGTGGTTTCGGCCAACCTGCGCGACATCGACCTGGGCGCGGCCATGCGCGAAGTACAGCAGATGGTGGCCGAGCAGCCGCTGGGTGCGGGCGTCGGCCTGCACATCGGTGGTCAGGGCGAGGAGCTGGCACAGGCCGCCAAGTCGCTGATCTTCGCCTTCGGCCTGGCTATCTTCCTGGTCTACCTGGTGATGGCTTCGCAGTTCGAATCGCTGCTGCATCCGTTCGTCATCCTGTTCACCATTCCGCTGGCCCTGGTCGGCGCGATCCTGGCGCTGATGCTGACCGGCAAGCCGATCTCGGTGGTGGTGTTCATCGGCCTGATCCTGCTGGTCGGCCTGGTCACCAAGAACGCGATCATCCTGATCGACAAGGTCAACCAGCTGCGCGAGGCCGGCGTGGCCAAGCACGAGGCGCTGGTGGAAGGTGCACGTTCGCGCCTGAGGCCGATCATCATGACCACCCTGTGCACGCTGTTCGGCTTCCTGCCGCTGGCGGTGGCGATGGGCGAGGGCGCCGAAGTGCGCGCGCCGATGGCGATCACGGTCATTGGTGGCCTGCTGGTGTCGACTCTGCTGACCCTGCTGGTCATCCCGGTGGTCTACGACCTGATGGATCGCCGCGGCGATGCCTACTACCGCGAGCGCGGCCGCAAGCATGCCGGTGAAGGCCTGCATGCTGCCGAGGGTGGCCATCGCGGCGGCGCGGAGGAACCGGCATGAGCGTCGCCGAGTTCTCCATCCGCCGCCCGGTCACCACCATCATGTGTTTTGTGTCGTTGGTGGTGGTCGGCCTGATCGCCTCGTTCCGGCTGCCGCTGGAAGCGCTGCCGGACATCTCCGCGCCGTTCCTGTTCGTGCAGATCCCGTACACCGGCTCGACCCCGGAAGAGGTCGAGCGGACCATCATCCGCCCGGTGGAGGAATCGCTGGCGACGATGACCGGCATCAAGCGCATGCGCTCGCAGGCCACTTCGGAAGCGGCCTCGATCTTCATCGAGTTCAGCGACTGGGACCGTGACATCGCCATCGCCGCCTCCGATGCCCGCGAACGCATCGATGCGATCCGCAGCGACCTGCCCGACGACCTGCAGCGCTACAACGTGTTCAAGTGGTCCAGCAGCGACCAGCCGGTGCTGAAGGTGCGCCTGGCCAGTGCCACCGACCTGACCGCCGCCTATGACATGCTCGACCGCGAGTTCAAGCGGCGCATCGAGCGCATCCCGGGCGTGGCGCGCGTGGACATCACCGGTGCGCCGCCGAACGAGGTCGAGATCGCCATCGATCCGGACCGGCTCAGCGCGCATGGCCTGAGCATCAACGAACTCAGCGACCGCCTGCGCACGCTGAACTTTTCGATCTCGGCCGGGCAGATCAACGACAACGGCCAGCGCGTGCGCGTGCAGCCGGTGGGCGAGATCACCGACCTGCAGGAAATGCGTGACCTGGTGATCAACGCCAAGGGCCTGCGCCTGGGTGACATCGCCGAGGTGCGGCTGAAGCCGGCGCGGATGAACTACGGGCGTCGCCTCGACGGCAACCCGGCCATCGGCCTAGACATCTTCAAGGAACGCAGCGCCAACCTGGTGGATGTCTCGCGCGCTGCCCTGGCCGAAGTCGAGGCGATCCGCGCACAGGACTCGATGCGTGACGTGCAGATCAAGGTCATCGACAACCAGGGCAAGGCGGTCACCTCCTCGCTGCTGGAACTGGCCGAGGCCGGCGCGGTCGGCCTGATCCTGTCGGTCACCGTGCTGTTCTTCTTCCTGCGCCACTGGCCGTCCACCCTGATGGTGACCCTGGCCATCCCGATCTGCTTCACCATCACCCTGGGCTTCATGTACTTCGCCGGGGTGACGCTGAACATCCTGACCATGATGGGCCTGCTGCTGGCGGTCGGCATGCTGGTGGACAACGCCGTGGTCGTGGTGGAAAGCATCTACCAGGAACGCGAGCGCATGCCGGGGCAACCGCGGCTGGCCTCGATCATCGGCACCCGCAACGTGGCCATCGCACTCAGCGCCGGCACGCTGTGCCACTGCATCGTGTTCGTGCCCAACCTGTTCGGCGAGACGAACAACATCAGCATCTTCATGGCGCAGATCGCGATCACCATCTCGGTCTCGCTGCTGGCCTCGTGGCTGGTGGCGGTCAGCCTGATCCCGATGCTGTCCGCGCGCATGGCCACGCCCAAGCTGCTGCACTCGCAGACCGGCGTCATCGCCCGCCTGCAGCACCGTTATGCGCGCCTGCTGGACTGGTCGCTCCGCCATCGCGGCTGGAGCCTGCTCGGCATCCTGCTGGTGGTGCTGGTCAGTCTGGTGCCGATGAAGCTGACCAAGGTCGACATGTTCGGCGGCGGCGGTGGCAAGGACATCTTCATCGGCTACATGTGGAAGGGCGCCTACACCTACCGGCAGATGTCCGAGGAAGTCGCCCGCGTCGAAGCCTGGCTGGAACAGAACCGCGAGCGCCTGCACGTGCAGCAGGTCTATTCCTGGTACAGCGAGCAGGAAGGCAGCTCGACCACGGTGACCATCGACGAGAAGTACGCCAAGGACATCAAGGCGCTGCAGGAGGAGATCCGCAAGGGCCTGCCGAAGTCGGCGCGTACCGACTACTTCGTCGGCAACCAGGGCGGCGATGGGGGCAACGGCAACCAGGGCGTGCAGGTGCAGCTGGTGGGTGATTCCAGCAGCATGCTGCAGGAGATCGGCCAGGAAGTGCTGCCGCTTCTGGCCCAGCGCCCCGAGCTGCGCGACGTGCGCATCGACAATGGCGAAAAGGGCGGCGAGCTGAAGGTGCACGTCGACCGCGAGCGCGCCGCTGCGTTCGGCTTCAATGCCGAGCAGGTGGCCAGCTTCGTCGGCCTTGCCCTGCGGGGTGCGCCGCTGCGCGAGTTCCGTCGCGGCGACAACGAAGTGCCGGTGTGGGTGCGCTTTGCCGGCGCCGAGCAGAGCAGCCCGGAAGACCTGGCCAGCTACAGCGTGCGTACCGGCGATGGCCGCAGCGTGCCGCTGCTCAGCCTGGTCAGCGTGGACGTGGGTTCCTCGGCCACCCAGATCGGTCGCACCAACCGCCAGACCACCCTGACCATCAAGGCCAACCTGGCCGAGAAGGTCACCGCGCCCGATGGCCGCAAGGCCATGGAAGCGGTGCTCACACCGATGAGCTTCCCGGCCGGCTATGGCTTCACCTTCGATGGCGGTGACTACGGCAACGACAACGAAGCGATGCAGCAGATGGTGTTCAACCTGCTCATCGCGCTGGTGATGATCTACGTGGTGATGGCGGCGGTGTTCGAGTCGCTGCTGTTCCCGGCGGCGATCATGAGCGGCGTGCTGTTCTCGATCTTCGGCGTGTTCTGGCTGTTCTGGATCACCGGTACCTCGTTCGGGATCATGTCCTTCATCGGCATCCTGGTGCTGATGGGCGTGGTGGTGAACAACGGCATCGTGATGATCGAGCACATCAACAACCTGCGCCGCGGCGGCATGGGCCGCACCCAAGCGCTGGTGGAAGGCTCACGCGAGCGCCTGCGGCCGATCATGATGACGATGGGCACGGCGATCCTGGCGATGGTGCCGATCTCGCTGACCAACACGCAGATGTTCGGCGATGGCCCGGAATACGCCCCGATGGCGCGCGCGATTGCCGGCGGCCTGGCGTTCTCCACCGTGGTCAGCCTGCTGTTCCTGCCGACCATCTACGCGGTGCTGGATGACCTGCGCAGTGCGGTCACACGCCTGATCCGGCGCGCGCGGGGGCTGGACATCGCGGAACCGGGCGCTGCCCGGGTGTAACGCACGACAACGTGTTGGTGGTGGGGGAGGCAACACGGTAGAGCCGAGCCATGCTCGGCTGCCTTTCGCGGCGCCGCCCGAGCAGGGGCTCGGGCGCTACCTGTCCGGTCGCGCCGCACAACCGGTAGC
>JAFAFD010000096.1 GCA_023423675.1 Pseudomonadota bacterium
GGGGATAATCGGCGTAATGCTGTACCCCTGCCGTGCCGTTCTTGTTTACCAGGAGAAGGAATTCCATGAACATGTTCCGTACCGCCCCGTTGTGTTTCGCCTTGGGCATGAGCCTTTTCGGCACCACTGTGATGGCAGCCAGCAGCGAACAGGTCCTGATGCCCCGGTTCGATGGCTATGTCAAAGCGTTTGAAGCGTCTGATCCGCAGACCGGCGACATCACCGAGTTCGTGCCCAAGGGGCAGACCGTAGAAGCCTGGACCGACATGATCACGGTCAACATTGCGCCCAATTCCGCATCGGTTTCACCGCGCGAATTCCTGGGCATCATGGAAGCCGGCTGGCGTGGAGCCTGCCCGGACACGCAGGCGAACTGGCTGCGTGAGGGGGAAGAACACGGTCGTCCAATGGCGGTGCTGATGCTCAGTTGCCCGCTCAACCCCGCTACCGGCAAGCCGGAAACCTCCTGGATCAAAGGCATCCAGGGCCAGGAGGGCTTCTACACCGTGCAGAAGGCGTTCCGCACCGAGGTGAAGGAAGTTGACGTGGTGACCTGGGTGAAATGGCTCAGTGGCGTGATGTTGTGCGGTAGCGGCGAGGGGCCGGCGTGCCCGGGCGATGGCCGCTGATAACCCGCAGTTAGGGGCTGATTGCCAGTGGGTCTGACCCGCGCGACACGGCTGCCCTATGGTGGCCGTTTCCCGGATGGAGTCAGGTGCGATGAGTGACCCGCAGTGGCAACTGGAAACCCTGGCCGTGCACGGCGGCTACCGTCCCGACCCGACCACGCGTGCGGTGGCGGTGCCGATCTACCAGACCGTGGCCTACGCCTTCGATGACACCCAGCACGGCGCGGACCTGTTCGACCTGAAGGTGCCGGGCAACATCTACACCCGCATCATGAACCCCACCACCGACGTGCTGGAACAGCGCCTGGCCGCGCTGGAAGGCGGCATCGGTGCACTGGCGCTGGCCTCGGGACAGGCGGCCATCACCTATGCCATCCAGACCATCGCCGAGGCCGGCGACAACATCGTGGCGGCCAGCGCGCTGTATGGCGGCAGCCTCAACCTGCTGGCGCATACCCTGCCGCAGTACGGCATCACCGCGCGCTTTGCCGACCCGGCGGACCCTGCTGCGTTTGCCGCGCTCATCGACGAACGCACGAAGGCTGTGTTCGTCGAATCCATTGGCAACCCGCGCGGGAATGTCACGGACATCGCCGCGATCGCCGAGGTAGCGCATGCCGCGGGCGTGCCGCTGATCGTCGACAACACCGTGGCCACGCCATTCCTGCTGCGCCCGTTCGAGCACGGCGCCGATATCGTGGTGCATTCGCTGACCAAGTACCTGGGCGGCCACGGCACCAGCCTGGGCGGGGCGATCGTAGACTCGGGCCGCTTCGACTGGGCTGCGCAGCGCAAACGCTTCGCGCGCCTCAATGAGCCCGACCCCAGCTATCACGGCGTGGTCTACACCGAAGCGCTAGGCCCGGCGGCGTACATCGGTCGCGCGCGGGTGGTGCCGCTGCGTAATACCGGTGCAGCGCTATCACCGTTCAATGCGTTCCTGATCCTGCAGGGCATCGAAACCCTGGCCCTGCGCATGGAGCGGATCAACGCCAACGCGCTGGCGGTGGCGCAGTACCTGCAGGCGCACGCAAAGGTGGCGTGGGTGCGCTACGCCGGCCTAGCCGACGATCCCGAACATGCCGCCGCGCAGCGCTATCTGGGTGGGCACGGCTCCGGCGTGCTGACCTTTGGCCTGCCCGGTGGCCGCGACGCAGGCGCACGCTTCCTGGATGCGCTCAAGCTGTTCACCCGGCTGGTGAACCTGGGCGACGCGAAATCGCTGGCCACGCATCCGGCCTCGACCACGCACCGCCAGCTGGATGCCAACGAACTGGCCCGTGCCGGCGTCAGCGAGGACACCGTGCGTCTGTCGATCGGCATTGAACACATCGGCGACCTGCGCGCCGACCTGGAACAGGCGCTGGCGGCAGCCTGATAGCTGCAGGCTTGGTCGTCATCGCCAGCGGCGATCACCACGCAGGGCAGGATGGGTTACGGTGGAACTGCCTCTCCAAGGTGTGGCAGAACTGGCAAACCCAGCAAGACGAATCCCCGACGGGTGCGGGCCCGCCGGGGATTTTTTTGTGCGGCCGGGTAAGGGGTCGGATCCGTTTTCCAACGGAAAACGGCTCTGACCCCGGTAAGCCAGAAACGCCCGATTGACCCGGAGGCTGCATTCAGTCCAAATGCCGATACGACGGAGTTTCACAATCAGGACGTGACTCGGATGAAGAAATCGACCCTGGCAATCGCAGCTTTCCTCACAGTGCTGTTTGCCTCATGGCACAACCGCACCGCCTTGTTTGAAATCTACGATCAGGCCAATGCGACCTCGCAGCAGCTCCAGGCAGCGCACGCCGCGAAGCCTGATTGATCACAAGAGCATCCACGCATGGCGTGGATCTACCGTGTCGACCAAGGTCGACACCTACCAGAGCAGATCCAGGTCAGAGCCCGTTACGCAGCAACGGGACCCGCCCCGCCATCCCACGGATAGGCAGCTTTTGACGTTGACGTTGACGTTGCCGGCCAGCGGCCGGCACTACCGCAGGTGCGGAGCCGCTTCCCTCACACCACCGGGATGCTGTGCTGCCCCAGATTCCGGTACGGCGGCGTCGACATGATCATCTCCGCCAGCGAATAGGCCAGCTCGCGCTCGGCCATCACCGTGCCATCGGCACCGTGTTCCAGCAGATGCTTCACTTCCGCATCGCTGTGCGCGCGCGCCAGCAGGGTCAGATCCGGGTTGATCGCCCGCAGCTTGGCCAGCGCCTCACCGGCTTCCAGCGGCTGCGGAATGGCCAGCACCGCGATCTTCGCGCGCTCCGGATGGGCCTCGGCCAGCACCCGGTCGGCCGCCGCGCTGCCGCGGATCGCCGCAAGGCCCTTGGCGTGCGCCTGCTCGACGTGTTCCTTGTTGTCATCGATCACCAGCACCGGCACGCCACGGTCGCGCAGCACCTGCGCCAGCTCGCTGCCCACGCGGCCGTAGCCGATCACGATGGCGTGGCCATGCAGGTCGCGCGAGGGGCCGGTGGCCTCTTCGGGCTCGGCCGCCTGCGGCGACTGCTCCTGCTTGGCCTGCCAGCGGTCCAGCAGGCCGAACACCAGCGGATTGAGCATGATCGACACCAGCGCACCGGCCAGCACCAGCGACTGGCCTTCCTTCGGCAGGATCTGCAGCGCCACGCCGAGGCCGGCGATGATGAAGGCGAATTCGCCGATCTGCGCCAGGCTGGCAGAGATGGTCAGCGCCGTGCTGGTCGGGTGGCCGAAGGCGCGCACGATGAAGAACGCCGCCGCCGACTTGCCGAACATGATGATCGCCACCGTCGCCAGCACCTGCCACGGGTGCTGCACGATGATGTTGGGGTCGAACAGCATGCCCACCGAGACGAAGAACAGCACCGCGAACGCATCGCGCAGCGGCAGCGAATCATGCGCCGCCTTGTGGCTCAGTTCGGATTCGTTGAGCAGCATGCCGGCGAAGAACGCGCCCAGCGCGAAGGACACGCCGAACAGCATGGCCGAGCCGAATGCCACGCCCAGCGCGATGGCCAGCACCGACAGGGTGAACAGCTCGCGCGAACCGGTGCCGGCGATGCGTTCCAGGATCCACGGAATGACCCGGCGGCCGACCACCAGCATCACCGCTACGAACAGGCCCAGCTGCACGAAGGTCCAGCCGATGTCGGCCAGCACGCTGCCGAGGGTGTGGGTTTCCTTGGCGGCGTCGGGGCCGAACACGCCGGCCAGCACCGGCATCATCACCAGTGCCAAGACGCAGGCCAGGTCCTCGACGATCAGCCAGCCCACCGCGATCTTGCCGCGCAGGGTTTCCAGCAGGCGGCGCTCTTCCATCGCCCGCAACAGCACCACGGTACTGGCGGTGGCCAGCGAGAAACCGAAGATGACCCCGTGCAGGGCCGGCCAGCCCATCAGCCAGGCCACGCCCCAGCCCAGCAGGGTGGCCACGGCGATCTGGCCGATGGCACCGGGGATGGCGATGGCCTTCACTGCCATCAGGTCCTTCAGCGAGAAGTGCAGGCCGACGCCGAACATCAGCAGCATCACGCCCAGTTCGGCCAGCTGGTTGGCCAGCGCCTGGTCGGCGACGAAGCCGGGGGTGAACGGGCCGACGCAGATGCCAGCCACCAGATACCCGACCAGAGGAGACAAGCGCAGCTTGTTGGCCAGCGCGCCGAAGATGAAGGCGAGCCCCAGGCCAACGGCCACGATGTTTATCAGGTCGGTGTCATGGTGCATCGGCACTCGCAGGAAATCGGGGGGGATGCCCCGATTTTCACCTAATGCGCCAGATGCAGCAAACCCTGCAAGCAAATGGGGTCAGATCCTGAGGTATCCCCACGTTTTCCTCAGGCAGAGCAATGGCTTACGCAACCGGCTCTGGAAACAAGTGCGCGCATGCCGCAGCCTTCAAGGTGACTAAACCAAAAGAAGAATGCGGTCATGCGCGCCAGCCAAGTATTGCAGAAGTGCCTGCCCAACTCACTATCGGGCATGCATGCCCTGCGGATGAGGGCGTTGCTCAACGCAGTCCAGGCGCTGATTGCGGGACGAAGATTGACCTTGACCGATGTCGCTCGATCCTGGCCTGGTGCAGAGCGTGTACGCGCCCCACTCAAGGCATTTGATCGCTTGTTGGGAAATCGGCACCTGCATGCCGAGCGGGGCGCTATCGAAGCGGATATGGCACGCTGGCTGCTGCGGGGCTCGCGGCCGGTCATCCTCATTGACTGGTCTGACTTGAAGCCGGACAAAAGCTGGTGCCTGCTTCGCGCTGCCGTTCCCGTCGGCGGTCGCACGCTGACGCTGCAGGACATGATTTTTCCCGGCAAAGAGCAGGGCTCGGCCGAGGCTGAGCGGCGATTTCTGCAGCAACTGCGCAAGCTCGTTCCCGATGGAACAACCCCGATTCTGGTGACCGATGCTGGTTTCCGTACCCCTTGGTTTCGTGCGGTTTCCGCGATGGGCTGGCACTGGGTGGGGCGTCTGCGTGGTGCAACGCGCTTCAAACTCCAGGACGCCCCGGACCACCCGGAGCACTGGCATGACAGCCGGACACTGCATGCCAAGGCCAAGGTCGTACCACGCGAACTGCCGCCGACTCTGGTCAACCGCAGCTCGCCACTGGCCTGCCGCTTGGTGGTTTGTGGCAAAACCCGCAAGGGCAGGAAGAAATCCACTCGCCGCACGCCAGGGCAGGCTTCACGATCTGCGGTGAGCTTGAAAGCGGCCGCTCGCGAGCGTGAGCCTTGGCTCATCGTGGCAACGCCAGAACTCAGTCAGCCCAGTGCCCGCCAGCTGGTCGATCTCTACGCCCGGCGGATGCAGATCGAACTGGCCTTTCGAGATCTGAAATCACATCGCTACGGGCATGCCATGAAAGACAGCCTGACCCGCAAAGGGCCCAGGCTGCAGGTCCTGCTGCTGGTCAGCACGTTGGCCAGCTTTGTCAGCTGGCTGGCCGGGATGGTCTGCGAAGCGGCCAGCATCGACCACTGGCTCTGGCCCAGCAAAACCACCCGGAAATGCTACTCCACCCCACGCATCGGCCGTGAAGCGCTGGTCAGAGGGTGGCCGTTGGGGCCACCGGCACAATGGCTTGATCTTCTGCGAACCCTTCCGACAAAAACCTTGGACCGCATGACTCTGCAGGTGTGAAAACGTGGGGATACCTCAGGATCTGACCCCCATTGACCCTGCCGGGGTCGGATCCCTTTCCGCAGGAAAGGGCTCTGACCCCATCGGGATGCGCGTGACCTTACAGCGCGCTTTCCGGCCGCACCTTCAGCACCGCTTCCTCGGCCGCGCAGTCGCGGCTGGAATGCAGGCCGGCCTTGCGCGCATTCGCAATCTCCTTGCGCGCGGCCAGCAGATCCTTGTTGAACGCGGCGTTGTCATGCAGGCGGGCAACCGCAGCGGCGCCCATGAAACGCCCTTCGAGGATGTCGCTCTGCCAGTGCACGTTGCACACCAGGCGGCTCTCGCCGTAGTTGCGGCCACGCGCCTGGATGGCGTCGGCGCGGTCCGGCGCGATCTCCGAGAGAATCAGCGCCCAGGCCCAGCCGATGGAGGTGTGGCCCGAGGGATAGGAGCCGTTCTTTCGCAGGCCGGCTTCATCGTCGGGCGTGCAGGTCGGCTCGCCGTTGACCATGAACGGGCGCGGACGCTGGTACTGGTTCTTGGCGGCCTTGGTGGCCGCGCTGGCATCGATGCGGCTGCGCTCCAGCAGGCGGTACAGGGCGGGGGTCTTCACCGCGTCCACGTCGATGTCGGCGGCGCAGGAGAACTGGTTGGCGCCAGCCGGGAAACCGAGTTCGGCATCGCGGGTCGCCTGGCTGAAGCGCGGCGTGCCACGCAGGGCGCGGGCTTCGCGGCTGACCTGCTCATCCAGCGCGAAGCCGGCCGAACCGGCTGCCGGCGGCGCCGGCACCAGGGCGATGCTGGCCGGCACGGCGGCCTTGTCGAGGTAGCCCACCGCCTTGGTGGTGACGTTGGATTCCACCGCGGTCGGTGCGGTGGCGGTGGACGCGCAACCGGCCAGCGACAGGGCGATGGCCAGGCCGAGCAGGGGGCGGGCGGGGAGGGCAGGCAAAGACATGGGCAGGCTCGAGACAGGAAACACAGCGGCCATGATCGCAGCCCCTCCTGCCGCCCGCAGCGTCCATGCGTCATACGGCCAGACCCGGCATGGTGGCGTGCTCCGGTCACGATCCTGCAACAACAGCATCCAACGTCGCCAATCTCCCGAAAACGGGCGCAGCGCACGGACTTTCACGCGCGTTCGCAGCGAGCATCGGCCCACAGCCGGGCCGGGGGGATCCGCTGACGAGGGAGAGATGCGATGCGCAGCACCGCAACAGGAAGTACCGCCCTGGCCCTGCTGCTGGGCCTGGCCTGCACCCCGGCGCAGGCCGCCGATGTCTACGGCGTGGCCTTCGTGCACGGCACCGGCGCACAGACCGATGCCACCCAGGACTACTGGCAGCCGGCGATCATCGACACCGTGCGCCAGGGCCTGCCCAACAGCAGCAACTACGTGGTCATCAACTGCGATTTCACCCAGTACATGTGGAAGCCGGAGGCCGCCGGCTGCCTGGCCAACCAGCTGACCAGCTTCATCGACAGCCGCGGCATCACCCAGCTGGTGGTCATCACCCATTCCAACGGCGGCAACGTGGTGCGCTGGATCCTGTCCAACCCCACCTACGACAGCCGCTACCCGAAGATCATCAGCACGGTGCGCAAGGTCACCGCGCTGGCGCCGTCCTCGGCGGGCACGCCGCTGGCCGACGCGGTGCTCAACGGCAACACCTTCGAAACCTCGCTGGGCTGGCTTCTGGGCTACAAGAACGATGCGGTGCGCATGCAGCAGGTCGGTCACATGGCCACCTACAACGCGCAGAACCTGTACGGCACCGCCGGCCGCCCGGCATTGCCCAGGCCCTTCCGCGCGGTGGTCGGCAGCGATGTCGAATCGGCTGTGTGGGACAGCAACAGCTACTGCGGCGGCTACGCAGCCAACGTCGGCCTGGAGTTCACCCAGAACTGGCTGTCGTCCTGTTCGGACGGCTTCCTGGAGTGCAGCAGCCAGAAGGCCGCGGGCACGTTGTGGTTCACCGACAAGGCGCGCACCCAGGGCGCCGAGCCGCTGAGCCACAACCAGAGCCGCCGCGAGTGCTTCGGCCTCGGCACGATCCTGCGCAACGACCTGACCCAGTGAGGGAGATGACCATGAAGATCCATTCCACCCTGCTGGCCGCGGCCGTACTGGCCGCACTTGCTGTCGCGCCGGTGCATGCCGCGCAGGCGCTGCATGCCGCCGCTGCCGGTGACCAGGTGCCCGCTTCACTGGTGGCCGCACCGCTGCCGGCCAATGACAGCGAGCGTGTGCCGCTGACCTTCGCCTGGGCGCTCGACCCGGCGCAGCCGCTGCAGGCACCGGGCGCCTACGCCGCGGTCAGCCGCAGCTACTGGCAGCAGGTCGACGCCGCCGAACTGCAACGCGGCCTGGACCTGCCGCTGACCGCGCCGGATGCAGTGATCCAGGTCAGCCCGGGCGCCGGTGCCCGCGC
>JAFAFD010000132.1 GCA_023423675.1 Pseudomonadota bacterium
CGTATGGGCCGCGTGGTGCATTCGCCGGGCATGGCCCGGCGCTACCTTTATTTGCCGCGTCCGAACAGCATCGCGATGCCGACGCCGACCAGGCCGACCGGCCACCAGGTCAGGAACAGCTTGGACAGGTTCAGGTGCGTCCAGCCCAGGTTGCTGGCGAGCATGAACAAGCCGATCAGGATCAGCAGGATGGCGGCGACGAGATTGAAGCGCATCGGGTCGTCAAAGGCTCAGGGATGGGCCGGATATCCTAGCCGTTCCTTCCAGTAGGCGACATGCTGGTCCAGTGCGGCCGGCTCGTAGCGGTGCGCCGGACCACTGCCCCAGACGGGGCCCGGCCACGCCGGATCGCCGTCGTGGCGGCCGATCACGTGGAAATGCAGCTGGCGCACGATATTGCCCAGCGCGCCGATGTTGATCTTCTCCACCCCGTCCGTGCCGTGCAGGGCCTTGCAGGCGCGGTTAAGTTCGGTGCGCAGCTTGTCCTGCTGCTCGCCGTCCAGTTCGATCCATTCGGTGATCCCGGCCAGGCGCGGCACCAGCACCAGCCAGGGGAATCGTTCGTCGTTCATCAACCGCACTTGCGACAACGGGCCTTCTGCTACCAGAACGCTGTCGGTGGCCAGGCGTGAATCCAGTTCGAAATCGCTCATCCAAGATGCTCCGTGAAGAAGTCCAGGGTGCGTTGCAGCGCCAGGGCGGCGCTGTCTGGATCATACGCATGTCCGACCTCCCGGTTGAAGGCGTGGTCGGCCGGATAGACGTAGGTGGCCATCTGCGGCAGCTTCTCGCGGTGGGCCTGCACGGCGTCCGGCGGGATGCTCCTGTCCTGGGCGCCGAAGTGGAAGATCACCGGTGCCTTGGGCGTTTCGTCGAGGAAATTGACGTTGCGGCCGCCGTAGTAGCTGGCCGAGGGCAGGCCCAGGCGCATCGCCGCCAGCAGGGCCACGCTGCCGCCCCAGCAGTAGCCGACGGTGCCGACCTTGCCGTAGGGGGCCAGGCGCGTCGCCGCGGCGCGGACCACTTCCAGCGCCTTCTCCATGCCCAGGGTGTTGACCCGCTCCAGGCCGTCCTTCACGCCCTCGGGGCTGTAGGGCAGGGCATCGGGGTCGGATTCCGGGCCATCGACCAGGTCGAAGAACGAGGGTGCCAGCACGGCGTAGCCTTCGGCGGCGAAGCGCTCGGCCACCCCGCGCATGTGCGCGTTGACCCCGAAGATTTCCTGCATGACCACCAGCGCCGCGCGCGGCTTGCCCTCGGGCAGGACCTGCCAGGCGCGGACCGGGCCATGATGCGTATCCAGGGTGATCCATTCGGACATCGTCGGTTACCTCGTTGCAGGGGACAGGCCTGCATTGTCGACGCTGGCCGGGTTAGCGGCGTGTCAGCGGCTGTGCCCGATCAGGCGGCTGGCCGTTCAGAGCCCGGCCACCAACCCCGTTATACTGGCGCCCTTTCAGGCCCCGGCCCCCAGGACCCCCTGCCATGCCGGCAGGGGCCCAGGCCCCCAGAGTCCCGCGATTTCCATGTCCCAGCTGAACCCCAAAGTCGGCTTCGTCAGCCTTGGCTGCCCGAAGGCCCTTGTCGATTCCGAGCGCATCCTGACCCAGCTCCGCTCGGAAGGTTATGACATCGTCCCGTCCTACGATTCGGCCGACGTGGTGGTGGTCAACACCTGCGGCTTCATCGATTCGGCGGTGACCGAATCGCTGGACGCCATTGGCGAGGCGATGAACCAGAACGGCAAGGTCATCGTCACCGGCTGCCTGGGCAAGCGCCCGGAGCAGATCCGCGAGGCGTACCCGAACGTGCTGGCGGTGTCCGGCCCGCAGGACTACCAGAGCGTGATGGAAGCGGTGCACGAAGCGCTGCCGCCCAAGCACGACCCCTTCGTGGACCTGGTGCCCGACTACGGCATCAAGCTGACCCCGCGCCATTACGCCTACCTGAAGATTTCCGAGGGCTGCAACCACAAGTGCAGCTTCTGCATCATCCCGTCGATGCGCGGCAAGCTGGTTTCGCGCCCGGTGGATGAGGTGCTGCGCGAAGCCGAGCGCCTGGTGCGCGGCGGCGTGCGCGAGCTGCTGGTGGTTTCGCAGGACACCTCGGCCTACGGCGTGGACGTGAAGTACGCCGAGAAGATGTGGCGCGACAAGGCCTACCAGACCCGCCTGAAGGCGCTGTGCGAAGGCCTGTCCGAGCTCGATGCCTGGGTGCGCATGCACTACGTCTACCCGTACCCGCACGTGGACGAAGTGGTGCCGCTGATGGCGGAGAACCGCATCCTGCCGTACCTGGACATCCCCTTCCAGCACGCCAGCCCGCGCATCCTGCGCCTGATGAAGCGCCCGGGCGCGGTCGAGAAGACCCTCGAGCGCGTGCAGAACTGGCGCCGCATCGCCCCGGACATCACCGTGCGTTCGACCTTCATCGTCGGCTTCCCGGGCGAGACCGAGTCTGAGTTCGAAGAACTGCTGTCGTTCCTGGACGAAGCACAGCTGGACCGCGTGGGCGCGTTCGCCTATTCGCCGGTCGAGGGTGCCACCGCCAACGACCTGCCCGATGCCGTGCCGGAAGAAGTGAAGCAGGAGCGCCTGGCCCGCTTCATGGAGAAGCAGGCGCAGATTTCCGCCGCGCGCCTGGAAGCCAAGATCGGCACCGTGCAGCAGTGCCTGGTCGATGCCATCGAAGGCGATATCGCCGTGGCCCGTTCCAAGGCCGATGCGCCGGAGATCGACGGCCTGGTGCACATCCAGAACGCCGACCAGGTGCCGCTGCGCGTGGGCGAGTTCGTCGACGTGGAGATCACCGAGAGCGACGAGCACGACCTGTACGGTGACGCGCTGGCCAGCGCCACGCGTCCGGCGTTCGACCTCAAGGTGCTGTGACCGCAGCGACGGCCGCCGGCGGCGACGCAGGCGGCCCTCGTCGCTTCATCCCGCCGCCGCGTGCGGCGGTCGATGCGCGGGTGTTCGAGCATCCGCTGTTCGATGGCGTGCGCGGCTTTGCCGATCTGCTGGCGGGACCGGGTTGGCCGACCGTCGCTGCGCTCGATGCCCGGCTGGCCCTGCCTGGGCTGCAGCTGGTCGAGCAGGATGCCGCTCTGCTGGCCGATGGCCTGCACTATGAAACCCGCATCGCCCGGGGCCGCCTCGCGACCCGCGCGGACAACTGGCACGACCTGTTCAATGCGCTGGTCTGGGCGGGTTTTCCCCGGCTCAAGCGCGTGCTCAATGCACGGCAGTGCCTGCATATCGCGGCGATGGCGCCCGGCCAGCGTAATCGCGCACAGGCCGCGCTGACCCAGTTCGATGAAACCGGCGTGGTCGTGCAGGTGCGCGATGCCGACGTGCTGGCCGCATGGGACGCGCACGACTGGCGCGCACTGTTCGATCCTTCGCACTGGAAGGGCGGTGGCATCGCTGTGGTGGCGGTGTTCGGCCATGCGCTGATGGAGCAGGCGCTGCTGCCGGGCCGGCTGCTGGTCGGCAAATGCGTGGTGGTGCAGGGCGATGGTGAGGCGGGATGCGTCGAGACGGTCGCCCGAGCCATCGACGAGGGCCGGGTGCTGGGCGATCCGCTGCAGCTGCGGCCGCTGCCGCTGGCCGGCATTCCCGGCTGGCATGAGGTGCAGGATGCCGCCTTCTACCGCAACGCCGATTACTTCCGCCCGCTGCGCTTCGGCCGCCAGTACCCGCAGCCGCTGCACATCGCCCGGTAGAGTCGACCGTTGGTCGACTGCTTTGATTGGGGTCCGCAAAAAATCCCGCGCTGCGCGCGATAGTCGACTAACAGTCGACTCTACCAACAGCGGCGCAGTCGACCGACCGTCGACGTTACGGCGATGCGTATTCCACCCCGATCACCGCGAACGTGAACTGCCCGCCGGGCAGCTCCACCGCGAATTCGTCGTCGATGCGCTTCTTCAGCAGCGCCCGCGCCAGCGGCGAATCGATGCTGATCCAGCCCAGCCCTGCATCGGTCTCGTCCGGGCCGACGATGCGGTAGCGGCTGGTCTCGCCACTGTCCACGTTCTCCAGCTCCACCCACGCACCGAAGAACACCGCCTGCGGATCGGTCGGCGTGGTGTCGACCACGCGCAGCGATTCCAGGCGCTTGGTCAGATAGCGCACGCGGCGGTCGATCTCGCCCAGCTGCTTCTTGCGGTAGGTGTACTCGGCATTCTCCGACCGGTCGCCTTCGGCAGCGGCCGCGGCCAGCGCCTTCACCACGTCGGGGCGGCGCACGCGCCACAGGTCATCCAGCTCGGCTTTCAGCCGGGCGTGGCCGGCAGCGGTGATCAGGGCGGTGCTTTTTTCTGCGGGGGGACGCCAGCGGGACATGCAGTACGACTTCTTTTCGAGGGGAGCGATGTATGAGGAGGGGTCAGAGCCCTCCCTGGCGGGAGGGATCCGACCCCGGGGGGGGGGGGCGGAATAGACGGCGA
>JAFAFD010000171.1 GCA_023423675.1 Pseudomonadota bacterium
CGGGATGATGGCCGCGGCGGCGTGCAGTCCGAAGGCAATGGCATGTGTGGCATGCGCGAGCGTGCAGCCGCGCTGGGGGGACAACTCGCGCTGCATTCGCCACGCGGAGCCGGCACCTTGCTGACCGTCAGGGTGCCGCTGGTTGCCGCGACCACGCCGGTGCCTGCTGGGCCATCGGCAACCTTCGCGCCGGAGGGTGCCGCATGATCCGCATCGTGCTGGCCGAAGACCAGGCGATGGTGCGCGGCGCGCTGTCGGCGTTGCTGGGGCTGGAAGCGGATATCGAGGTGCTGGGCAGCGCCGCCGATGGTGAAACGGCCTGGCGGATGCTGCAGCAGCTGCAGCCGGACATCCTGGTTACCGACATCGAGATGCCCGGCCTGTCCGGGCTGGAGCTGGCGCAGCGCATCGCCCGCCACCAGCTGCCGATCAGGGTGGTGATCGTGACCACCTTCGCCCGCGCCGGCTTCCTGCGGCGCGCACTGGAGGCGGGGGTGCTCGGCTACCTGCTCAAGGATGCGCCTGCGGAAAACCTGGCCGATGCCCTGCGCAAGGTGAAGCAGGGTATCCGCGCGATCGATCCGCAGCTGGCGCTGGACGCCTGGTCGCAGGCCGACCCGCTGACCGATCGCGAGCGCCGGGTGTTGCGCTTGGCCGGCGAAGGCCGCACCGCCAGCGAGATCGCCGACCAGCTCGGACTTTCGCACGGCACGGTGCGTAACTACCTCTCCGAATGCATAGGCAAGCTCGGCGTGGCCAACCGCATCGAGGCGTATCGCCTGGCCCGCCAGAAAGGATGGCTCTGAAAAACAGGGGACGGAGGCCGTTAATTGCAGTTAACCACCTCCGTCCCCTTTTTTGAGGCCCTGCGCCATGGTCTGGAATACGCCGTCGCGGCGGACCCACAGGTGGAACAGCGCCGCGCCCACGTGCATCAGCACCGTGGCGAACAACATATACGCCAGCAGGCTGTGCGCGTTGCGCAGGGCGGCATACAGCGCCGGGGTGTGCGGCAAGATCGGCGGCAGATGCAGGCCGCCCCACAGGGTGATCGGGTAGCCGCCGGCCGACAGCATCGCCCAGCCGATCAGCGGCATCGCCAGCATCAGCCCGTACAGCATCCAGTGCGATGCCTTCGCCGCCAGCACCTGCCACGCCGGCAGGTCGGCCGGCAGCGGTGGCGGGCGGTGGCGCAGGCGGTTGTACAGCCGCAGCAGCACCAGCACGAGGATGGCGATGCCCAGCGGGCGGTGCAGGTCGATCAGCATCGGCCGCAGGTGCAGCGAGGCGACCATGGTCACGCCGACGAACAGCATGGCCAGGATCATCACCGCCATGGTCCAGTGCAGGATGCGCGCGAGCAGGTTGAAGTGGCCGTTGCCGGTACTCATCGTGCGGCCTCCTTCTTCGGTTGTTCGACGTTGCCAGCGGCGCGTTCGCGTTCGCGGCGGTTGAAGGACTGCGAGTACACGGCCGAGCGCGCGGCCAGGATCGGGTCGTCACTGCCGCGCACGCCGCTGGGCAGGATCAACGGGTCGAAGTTGATCTGGCCGCAGGCGCCTTCCTCCTGCGACTGCATGCGGTCCAGGCTGAGCACGCCGGCCACCACCTGCTCGCGCGAGTCGGGCCACGGCGTCGACGGATCGTCGATGGCATCGCCGGGCGCGGCGGTGCTGACCACCAGGTTCCATTGCACCGGGCCCTTGGCCAGGCGCTGCTGCAGTTCCTGGCTGAGGAAATCGACGCTGGCCTGCTTGCGCGTCTCCGCATCCATCTCCACCACCGGCGCCAGCGGCTGCCAGCGCCAGCGCACCGCGCGCTTCTGCCCCTGCGCGTTGGTGAACCAGAAACTGTTGACGCTGTTGTAGGTGGTATCGGCCCAGCTGCTGGTCCACGGCGCGGTCTTCGCCCATTGCTGGAAGGCCTGCGCGCTGGGGTATTTGGCCAGCACGGCGGCCATCTTCTGCGGGTCGGGCTTGCCGGTGGCCGGGTCGGGAATGGAGGCGCGGGTCTGCTCGTAGACGGCCTCGGCGTCGGGCACGGCGAAGAACGGGAAGCTGTTCATCGCCATGCGCCATTCCTGGCCATCGTCGCTGACCATCTGCACGGCCATGCTGCGCACGCGCGCGGTGTTGTCGGCGCCGTACGGGTCGCCGCCACCGATCGACAGGCGGCCCATCACCGGCACGCGCGCCTGCGAGAACACCCGCGCGCTGGACAGGGTGGGCGCCTGCGCGCTGGGTTCGAACCAGCCGCTCACGCAGATGCCCTTGCTGTGCGCACGGCGGAAGCCCGGATGGGCAGGGCCGGTGGCTTCGATGGTGTCGGTGAAGCGCTGCGCGGTGAGGCGGTTGCCGATCCAGCCGGCCAGCCAGGCGAAGGCCAGCGCCGCGCCGCCCAGGATCAGGGCGATCAGGGCGATCCAGGGCAACGGGGAATGCGTGCGCGGTGCGCTGGGCGTCTGGCCGGCGCGGGTGTAGCGGAAGAGCGACATGGTCGGGGTCCTGCCTTCACGGATCGTGTGGGTGGTCGACCCGCACATCCTCGCAGAACCCGGCCGGGGCCGAAATTCAATTTTTCGTCAGATTTGCCGGCCGCGGTAGAGTCGACCGTTGGTCGACTGCTCTCCGATCGGTCGTGGAAACTCCCGCGCTGCGCGCGATAGTCGACTGACAGTCGACGCT